>NZ_JAYGGZ010000024.1:0-90169 GCF_034931465.1 Anabaena sp. UHCC 0399
GCTTGTCGCTAAAATGCTTATAAATCTTAGTGCTGACCTGAATTGTTAGAAATGTTTACAAATCTTGGGCAAAGTAACTGTCCAGTGATTGCATGGAAATTATTCAGAATTATCTAAAATCTCTGCGAGATAGTGGATTTTATCCCGAAAAGTACACTGTCAATTACAAAAATGGTAATTTGGTTGAAATTGAAAACCAGTTCAATCAAGAGCAAAGAAAAGTTTTAACATTTTGTACTAACGATATTTTAGGTTTAACGCAATCAGAATTAGTTCGCCGTACTGCTATTGAAGCCATTGTCGAGTATGGAACATCTAACAGTTCATGCTCTGTATTAAGTGGTCGCATTCATCTTCATACCTTACTAGAACAAGAAATTTCTAGTTTTAAAGGGCTGCCCCACACCCAACTTTTTTTAAACGCTTGGATGGCAATGCAAGCTTTAATGGATAGCTTTTGCCACTTATCTATGCCTATTCCTGGGTTTGAGCATACTCAAGAAACATTAATTCTGACAGATGTACTAAACCATGATTGTATTACCGCAGCTATAGTCAATGCTAGTCATAGCAGTTCTGGTCAATTTTTTAGTCGTAGCCCTAAAGTTAAAGTCAAGCCTTATCGTCACTGTAATGTAGATGACTTGGCTAGTAAACTTCACCGCTATGCTCATTCTCATGAACGTATTATGGTAGTCTCCGATGCTGTATTTTCAATGGATGGGGATATTGCTCCTCTACCTGATATGCTTGCAGTACTACAAAATTATGAAGGTTCGGTTTTAGTATTAGATGAGGCACATGCAAGCGGTGCTATCGGTGCTACTGGTCGTGGAATTTACGAGCATTTTAATATTGAGCCACATCAAGCAGTAACCCTGGGCATTGAGCCGATTATTATGACTACGTTCAGTAAGTTTGCTGCTTCAGCCGGCGCAGCCATTAGCACTAGATTTCCTGAACTAATTGAACTATTGGATATATCGCGTCCTTGTGCTGGTACTATTTCATTAGCACCCAGCTTAACCGCCGCAGCTTTAGAAAGTTTTCGACAGGTACGACAAAACCCTCAGTTAGTAAAAACTTTACAAGCAAATACAGATTACTTACGTTCGCGTCTTTTGGAATTTGAATTCAATGTTCTTGGACAAACAAATATCATCCCAGTTGTTCTGCCAAACAACATTAACCCCAAAATCTTTGCTCAACATCTTATGGAAGATTACGGGATTTGGGTCTCTCCTATTTGGTTTATTGCTAAACCTCGCCTCCGAATTGTGGTCAATGCCCTACATACTCTTGAAGAAATGGATACTCTAGTTGCTGCCATGATAGCAGTACGAGATGTTCTTCTTCAAAAATAGGTTTAATGTGCAGTTTTCATATCAATCTGCACTGCACTCACTTTGCTTTGGCTGCTGCTTGAATATGTCATTGCAACGAAAAATAAGCCCCTTTGAAAGCGTAAGTTAAGCAGTTTGCTCATCTTATGCTGAAAGTGACAGCGATCGCCCTTGGAACAAAAAATAAGTAACCCTTATCTTTTATCCGACAAAAACTCCGATTAATACCCTTTCCCTAGGACACACGATACTTTGGATGCGATCGCCTTGTCGGTTCGCGGACAAAAGGAGCTAGAAACCCACAAACTACGTTGAGAATTTTTCACTTAGTCTGCAAACCCATATCCAGTCAGCTGGAAATGAGATTTTCCAGACGTAATAACCATTGGTGAAAATGTTGACATTCCTGACGTATGGTATCCAGTCCAATATCTATTGCCAGCAGCGAACCATGTAGTGCTTTGTCATATCCCTTGCAACAATTACGAATTCGTTTGGATGGTGCTTTCTGTGGATGATCATTAATATGTTCAGGAGAAGGAAAAGCATGACGTTCAGCTTGTAGAATACTCACCACACCTTCATCAAACCACAGGGCAAAAGCGTCTGGCTGACTGTATAGCAGCCCTTCAAATTCATGTACCAGCAAATTCGGGATAAAATTTTTGTGACCAACATCCTTGCCCATCTCCCGTTCTAGATGTTCAGCCTTCTGAAATGGGTCCTTGGTTTTGGGTATGGAATTGCTCCCCGGAAAATCATTAGGCAAGGCATACATATCAAACATGGTAGTGACGACAGCCGTTTTGTCTTCCAGGCACTTGCGATTTAATTGGGGCTTGATTTTGGCATAGCTCACCACACCACCTTTACCAGTGGAACTGGTTTTGACGAGAATCGGATTGAGGTAGATATTTTTGAAGAGAAAATACCCGTAGAGCAGTTCTCTGACAAAAGTTTCTTCGGTTTGTCCTTCCACGAAAACATTGACTCGAATCATCGTGTAGGTCTCCCGCCCAGGAGGTTTTTGAGCCAAAGCTCACCCAAGCTATAATCCAATAGCCAAGCTTCTAATTCCTGCTGATTCAGCCTGCGAAGGCAGGAAGTCCCTTCATTACGGTCTACAACAATGACATCGTTGGCTTCAAATTCGTTGAGCAACTCGACGGACTGAGTAGAAACAATCACTTGTTTGGAGGCAGTACGCATCAAAGAAGCCAGCACGGTAATAGCATAAGGATGAAGTCCTAATTCTGGCTCATCAACGAGAATTGTTGCTGGTAGGAGGTCTTCAGGTTGTAGAAAAACCGTTGCTAGACAGATAAAACGCAGCGTGCCATCCGAAAGCAAGTGAGCCTTGAAAGGAATATCTTGCCCCCGCTCAAACCATTCCAACTCAATAATTTCCTTGTTTTGTGGAGCAGGACGCAGAAAAAAGTCACCAAAGAATGGAGCAACAAGTCGAATGGTTTTGACAATTCTTTGATAATTTACTGGGTAGGTGTCGCGCAATAGATAGAGGAAGGATGCAAGGTTACGTGCATCAGGACGTAGGTAAGCATTGTCATTGATTCCATGAGGCTGTTTGATGTAGGCACTCTCACTAGTGTCATGAAAATGATAAACGCGCCACTGCTGCATGGCTTCTAAAACGGATTCATCAATTCCCGTTCTTGTGCTGGTCAAAGCCTTTGTCTCGAAATGACCTCTACCTATTTGATACTCACCACTCATGTTGCACCAAAAGGATTCCTGAGTAAACATCAAGCGATTATCCTTGGTTGGTTCAAGGGTAGCGAAGTATCCATTATTGCCGAAGTATAGCTGCCACTCTAATTGTTCCGTTGTTTTCCGCCCAAAATGCAATAAAGCATCAGGACTGCCCTGACGACTAACAAACACTTGCAGGTTTTGCTCAAGCAACTGTCCAACCATGCGGAAGAAGCCAATAAAATTAGACTTCCCCGCCCCATTAGAGCCTATCAAAATGTTAAGTCTGGATAATTCAAGGTCACATTTGGCGATAGACTTGAAGCCTTTTAAAACTATTCTCGACAGTTGTTTGTCACTGTTCATCCCCGTCATAGAAAAGTCTCCTCATAGACAGGCTTTTTATCTGCTGCTTTCATCAGCCTAGTTAGGCTATTACTAATAATACCTTGAAGGAGCTCATGGGCTAGTCATCTCTTACGTTGCAAGAATCAGCTTGCAAGCCTACACGCTATCTTGTACTCAGGTCAGTGTAGGTAGTTGACTATAATTGTGTATGCTGTTTAAAAACAAAATATGCCAAAAATTTATCGGTTGAAAATAGACAACTATGTCAGTGCGAACAACCACTGCATGATTGCTACCGTCCATGTAGATACTTTCCCAACAGACTTACCTTTAGAACCCAACATTAGAGAACCGAACAAGAAAAGTGCGACATACAGACAAATATTTGACTCAGTGACGACTCAACCAGAAAAATTCTTTGAGCGTCACAGTGGAATTGTGCTGTGTGCCAACAAGGTTAAACCCACCAAAAACAAAACTGAACTAGAACTAGAGGTATTAGAAGCGTGTGAGGGTGGCAGTGACGGGATTATTAATGGAGGGCATACAGTTTTAGCGTTTGAGCAAGCGAGAAATTATAAATATGACCTAACCGAAGCTAGGGTCAAAGTGACCATCCACATTGGACTAACGGAAGAAGAAGCCAAAGATATAGCATTGGCATCAAATACAACGGCCCCGGTGGATGCACGTTCTAAAGTGAACGCCAGGGGAGATTACAAATTTGTCAAGCAGTTTTTAGCCAAACTGGAACGAGAGGAAGAAACAAAATTCCGCATCGCGTACTATCAAAACCAAACCGGTGCGCCCAAAAGTCCCCAGTGCAATGTGAATCATTTAATCAAATTGATGAACTGCCTGGACAGAAACAGATATAATCCTGAATCTAACAAGAGAACCAAACATCCTCCTGTGAGCAACACACCAAGCTTAAGTGATGCGGAAAGAGAAAGATTGACTCTTTTGTTACCTCTGCTACCCAAAGCTTTATGGCTTGAGCAAAGAGTATTTGAAATTATTCAGGAGCATATCACAAACCCCAGAAGAAAGGGAGTGAATGACTTGGCATCAATAGATACACGCAAAAATACGCTTCTGCCTGACAGTCGATATTCTTTTGGGTTTAGTGCGCCGGCGGATATTGCTATGCCCATTGTTGCTGCCTACCGGGTGTTTTTGGATGAACAGTACAACTGGATAATACCTTTCGATGAGTTTGCTGAGGATTTTGTACAACATTTGTGGACAAACTATTACAAAAAATACTTGGTGTCTGAGAAATTGGCTCTTAATACAGTAGGAAGCAAAATCTGTCGCAATCCAGAGATTTGGGACAGTCTCTACGTCTCGGCTCAAAGCTATCTCAATCAGCACTTGATGAAGATGGTGAACTCAAGCAACAAGCGTGAAGAACTGAGGTTGGCAAATTAATGTCTAGCTCGGCAGTAAGTTTTGAAGAATCAAGCAAGCCCCGCCCATAAGCGGGCGTTTTTACTGGGGCGGAGTACAAGCTCTGTCTCAGTTTTCCCCCTTGCTCCCTGGGTAAGTTATCAATTAAATACCAAATCTGTCTGCCATAGTAAATTGCACAGTTGGTTAGTTTATTTGATTCAGAGCAAATGAACTCTAATATTGCTTTTAATTCCTCATTTGGAGAAAGCAATACTTGCTGGCATCCATACATCTTGTTTGTATATAGACTATGTTGATAGTACAATGCAAAAAGTCTTGTGGGGTAGGCATCTTGCCTGCCCTAATAATGCAAGTTAAATGTGGAACAGCTTATCAATACTCAAGCCCCCACCTTTAGGTGTGGGGTAATAATTGCGAATTGCGAATTGGAAATGACAGCTTCTATTTTGAGATCATCGGTGATACCCATTGGAAGTTTTTTAAGCCACTGCTTGATTCGAGGGGATTGAAGCCAATCGTTGATTTGTTCAGGAGTTGGCGTTAGTCTGTTGGTTAATAATGTCATATTTTTTTATCTTTATTAGTTGGAAAATTGTGATTGAAAATTAGTAAAAGTGAGCATATATATATGCCATTCTTGTTAAGATAAATCGATACAATCATTATTGTACTACATAAGTATAACTGGTAAAAATAATATTTAGTCTTGAATATTTTATGTATAAAACTGTAAAATATTTATGATTTTATTAATGTTTCATGTTATAAATAAACTAATTAATATGCAAGTATCCAAATAAATACTATGCACCCAATAGAATTTAAGAAAAAGTGGAAACTGACCTATCAAGAACTTGCATCTGCCCTCGGATACGAAAGTGATTACACAGTTCGTTGTTGGTTTAGGCAGGGAAAAAAACATCGAAATCCTCAAAACGTCGTGCTTGTAGCTTGTTATCTTCTAGACGAAAAATGGTCAAATCAGGGCAAACAGCCAAAGTCTTGCTCTTAAACATTTTTTTAGAAATAATGAGCAAATGCCCCTTTCCTGTGCAACGGAGAGAGGGTATTTTTATATGCAGTGAAGTTCTAAGAGATGCAGAAAGAATGGAAACAGGAGGGCTAATCTGCCAATATGAAGAACTAACAAGACCACAAGTAGCGGCGATGATGAAGCCACAGGTTAGTGCAAGGCAACTATATGCGTATTTGAATATAGCGCGTAAATATCTCCCAGAGTTTAAGAAGTTCAATAATAGAAGAACAGGGGGGATAAATGGTTATGCAAAACTATACGAATATCATGTTCCGGCACTACAACAAATTCGGACACTAGCGAGGGAGCATACATTAGAAGAAATAGAGGATGATTTTAAAAAAAGAGCTTTAGAAAAGCAAAAAGCTGCTGAGGGAAGAAGTAAGAATATATCCGCCAGACTTCAGGTAGAGAATGGTTGAAAAATGATCAGCAAGAGAAGAAGGAGGAATCAAAGTGGATAAGAAAGAAGTTCAGACATTGGCAAGAATTGTAGGGAGACTAGGACGGAAATATCAGCATCAAATATATGCGACAGGAACAACGGTAATTATCGGACTGCAAGCAATGCCAGCCAATGCCTTTGGGCTATTCAGTCCTGCCCAAGTAGCACTGACGTGTATGTTTGGTGGGACATCGGCAGGGACAGGAAATCCGGCAATAGCTGCGTTACCAGGGGTGATAAATGCAGCAATAACAGTAATGCTATTTGTGTATTTTGTAGCGTCTGGAGTGAAAGTAGCAAACTCCTTAGGAGAAGGACAAGAAGTAACCCAAATGGTGCAACAACCCATCGGGATATTTTTTATTACGCTGGTGCTGTTCATAGCGCAAAATATCTTATTTAATGGCGTGACAGCAGCTTGTTAAATGAAACAGAAAGAAATTAAGCCAGTAAATCAATCATTAGGAAAAAATGCAGCGATTGGAGTCTTGACAGGATTCCAATTTGCGATTGCCATAGCCTCATTTGGGTGCGGATTCTTCTTGGCATTTCTATTGGGAATAGGAATGATATGGAGCATACTAATTGGGTTATGGTTTAGTGCAACAACCATAAGTTTATCGGGCAAAAAACCTTATCTATTCTGGTCAAGGATATTTCCTGGTGTACCAATGTGGACACGAGGATATATCAAGTATTATTCAGCCATAGAGAAGAAAAAAGTAGGGTCGAGAAAAGTCAGATTATGGCACTAAAAAAGACAAACGCGCCAAATAAAAAACTAAATCCTTTTGAAGACCAACTGGATATAACAAGTTTAGTGAGGTTGAAAAAGGGAGGATATACAATAGGAGCTTACTTGCTAAGTAAAAAGCAAGTAGGAGACACGGATAGTACATTGCAGTTGGTGTTTGGGTATAGTTGTAGAGGCATTCACCCATTGTTCAACTCATCAGAGCAAGTAGAAGCAATAGGCAGCGCATTTGAGAATGGGTGTAAAGAAATTCCCCAAGGAGAAAGATTTACATTTAGATGGAGTTCATTTTGTAATGAAGAAGAAGTAACCGAGCGTTTTCGAGAGCGTTTAAGCAATCCAGTAAATGATGAAAGTGAGTTTTTGGATTGGGGATGTCTGGCGAGACTACAAGAACTAACAAGAGAGAAAAAACGCAAAAATATTGCCCTGAATGTGTATACAACATTTACAGTGAAACCAGGAGGAACAGAAGCAGGGGATGCAGTAGATAGAGCAATAGTAAAGCTATCAAATTTCTTACAAAGAAGGTTTACTTCTACAGGTGCAACAGAAATAACCAGAAAAAACCTGACACAAATCCTGGAAAAAGCCATAAACATTTCTCTGAGGTATCAGCAGATTTTAGCGGGAATGGGTTTAAGCCCAGCCCCAAAAACAGAGAAACAATTGTGGAAAGAATTAGCATATTTAGTAGGAGCAAAACCAGTAAAAGTACCTCATACTCTGGTATTTGATGAGCAAGGTTTAACAGAAGAATTTCATGAAGCTCTACCAAGAGCAGAACAGTACAAAGACAATGCTCATATCACCTCCGTGCTGTTGAATAATGGTATACCCTACGCAGATAGGCAGTGGGTATGTCTGCCAAATGGAAAGAACGCTAAGGGTAAATATGTTGGGGTAATGACCTTAAGCCAAAAACCAGAAGCATTTGCTTCTACAGAGCATCAAGTGAGGTTTATGTGGGAGATATTTGCAAGGGACAACATTCATGATCTTGAAATTATCACAGAGATGAGTCCAGCCGACCAGAAAATGGTGCGGCTAACCCAGCAGCTAATTACGAGGAGATCCCGAAATGCAGAGATGAGTGCTGCGAAAAAAACGATAGACGTAGCATCACAGATAAATACAGAATGGTCAGTAAATGCTCAGAAGCAGCTATATACAGGTGATGTACCGCTAAATGTGGCATTGATAGTCTTGATTTATCGGGATACACCAGAAGAAATTGAGGATGCTTGTAGATTAATTTCGGGGTATGTGAATCAACCAACGGAATTGACGCGTGAGAGGCAGTATAGTTGGTTGATTTGGCTAGAAACTTTGTTGTTAAGGCAAAGACCGCAACTAACAAACCCTTTCAACAGAAGAGTAGCATTTTTCGCCAGTGAAATCATTGGGTTAACACCGGCGGTGCAAATAGCCTCAAACGATAAACAAGGATTTGAATTGATTGCTGACGAGGGACACTCAGGCGTAAGTATCGATTTAAGCACAACGAAAAACATGATGGTAATCGGTACAACAGGTTCAGGGAAATCAGTATTAGTGTCCTCCATCATTGCGGAATGTTTAGCCTTGGGATATTCAATATTAATGATTGATTTACCGAATGATGATGGTTCAGGAACATTCGGAGATTTTACGCCGTATTACAAGGGATTTTACTTTGATATTGCCAGAGAGTCGAACAACTTAGTACAGCCACTAGACCTATCAAAAATCCCCTCTGAACAAAGGGAAGAAAGAGTAAAAGCCCACAGAAACGATGTGAATCTGATTGTGCTTCAGTTGGTGTTGGGTACGCAATCATTTGATGGTTTTTTGGCACAAACAATCGAATCCCTGATTCCATTGGGAGTAAAAGCCTTTTACGAGGATGTGGAAATTCAACGCCGATTTACAGAAGCCAAGAAAGGAGGATTGGGTTCTGCGGCTTGGGAGAATACCCCCACATTGGTAGATATGGAAAAATTCTTCTGTACAGAACAGATTAGCTTGGGGTATGAAGATGAAAACGTAGATAGAGCATTGAATTATATCAGGCTGCGGCTTCAGTATTGGCGGTCAAGTTCAATAGGGGATGCAATATGTAAGCCATCAACATTTGAAACAGATGCCAAATTAATTACCTTTGCCCTGACAAATTTGCAATCGAGTAAAGATGCCGAAGTATTTGGGATGTCGGCATACATTGCAGCGTCAAGACAAACATTAGCTTCACCCAACAGCGTATTTTTCATGGATGAAGCTTCTGTATTACTACGCTTTCCGGCGTTGTCAAGATTAGTAGGGCGAAAATGCGCGACGGCAAGGAAATCAGGATGTCGGATTATTCTGGCAGCCCAGGATGTGATATCAATTGCTAAATCGGAGGCAGGGGAGCAAATATTACAAAATATGCCATTGAGATTGATGGGAAAAATCGTTCCAGGGGCAGCGAAAAGCTTTTGTGAAATACTGGGGATTCCCAAAGAAATTATTGATAAAAACGAAACTTTTGCACCAAATATTCAACAACTATACACAATGTGGCTGTTGGATTATAACAACAAATATATCAGGTGTCGTTATTATCCGTCCTATCCCCTGCTGGCATTGGTTGCCAACAGTCGAGAGGAACAAGCCAAGCGAGATGAATTTAAAGAAATCTACAAAAATAAGTTTGAATGGGTGGCAGAATTTTCTAAGTATTATGCCGAATGTATACAACAAGGAAAGCCGCTATGAAAAGCCTATCCATGCTCATTCAAAACAAAATCTTGTTAGCGATACTGGCAGGGGTGACATCAATAGGAAGTTTTCAAGTCTGGCAGCATCACAAACTTGAATATGAGAAGTTTATTGCTGGAAAAGAGAAAACGTGTGAAGTAGGTTTTTCTCTGGCGCAGGTATCAATTAACTATAATCCTAGCCTTCACCGTTTCATATACAACAATATAAAGAGTCCAGCTTTGAAACAACCAGGAATCAATACTGCATTTGCAAAAGACTCAAGTTATTTATTAATAAAAATCAAACCAGATTATCTAATACCTCCTAATGTAGATAATTATGATAGTCCACTATTTAAATCTTTGTCTAAAGTGGGTGATACTCCACCAAACCCTTTAGAAGTAAAAGCTATATCTGTAGATATGGTTAAAAAGGAAGCATTAGTTTCTTCATATTGCTCAAAAACACCCTTTACAGTAAAGTTGGAGGATTTGTATGAAAAATATCAAGTTGATTTTGGTAACCTTTTTGGTGGCGCAGATATCTTTAAGTAGCATCCCCGTGAAAGCCGAAGCATCAAACCAAGATATTGTAGTAGATACGATGGAAGTAGAAGCAAGTTCAGATGTGGAGGTAGTAAATCCAGTTAATAATCCCAAAAAAACTTTATTGGAAAAAACATTGGACTTATATATCAAAGGACAAGAACATTTAAAAACGGCAAAAAAATACGTTGATATTGATTTTCAAAAAATCAGTATCAAATGGGGGAGTATCAACACTGAACTAGCGAAAGCCATAGATAAAGCAATCAAAAAAGGACAAAAAGACCCGATAAAAACTGGGGAACAAGTGAATGATGCAGTTTCAGAACAAGAGGATACAGATTTAATCGATACTAGTCCACAAGTGAAAGGAAAACAGGCGAAACTAGATGTACATCAGACATATACTCGCGCCCAATCGCAGGCAGTTTTAGGAGCAGAGGGGCAAAAAAATCAGGCAGAAGAAATGCAAATTACTAATACGGCTGTCAGCGATTCATTAAAACAAGCAGATGCAGCTCAATACGATGTTGTAACGCAAGATATTCTCAAAAAAATGGCTGTACAGAATTTGCAAACAGCTATGCTAACAAAATCAGTTCATCAAGAGTCCCAAAAGCAAACACAACTGCTAGCAACAACAAATATGAATCTAGCTGATATATCAGAACAAATGAGTCTAGAAGAGAAAAGAAGACAAGCAGAATCATCAGCAGCATCCAGAGAAATATTACGTGCCGGATCGGCATTAGATTCCTTTTGGAAAAAACAGTGAATAGAAGTCAAGCGATTGCAGATTGCTGAGGGCAGATTGTAGATTGACCGAGAATATTGCAGATTGCACATTGATTGTTGTTGGTACAAGTCCTGCTCCCTGCCTCTTCTGGTCAGAATAAAAACAAGGGTGAATTATGTCTTTAACTGGTGGAATAGTAAAAGGCGCACAAATAGGCTCAGACTTAGTAATGAATGCGTTTGAGCAAGATTGGAAAGATTTAGCCGCAGGACAAAGCCCAATTTATACAGCAGTGGTATCAGTATCGATGTTAATAGCAATCTTCCTAGTGAGTTTTTGGTCATTGGGATGGTACAGACAGATTAGCGATGAAGGTTTTTCACAGAATGTAGTAAGTGAAATGGTTTTCCCACTGCTAGTAATTTTGATGCTTTCTAATAATGGAGCAATGCTAGCTAATACATCATTAGCATTAAGGAATGTAACAGTTAATTTAAATAGTAGTATTCTGTCGATTACTAGAAACGGAATCACACTGAAAGACGCTATAAGGAGTGTAAATACAGATCAAACATTTATTGCTGCTGCACAAACTGAAATTGCTAAATGTGATACTTTACCAACATCAGAAACGGATGCTCAAGGAAATAAGACAAATCCACGTCAAAAATGTATTGATGAGAAAATTTACGAAGCTCAAAAACAGGCACAAGCGACTAAAAAAGATAAAGGAATATTTGGGATTAATGTGACTTGGAATCCTCTGGATATGGGAGGACAGATAATTAATAAAGTTGTACAAGGGACAATATTTGCAATCCTGATGGGATTATCAGCAGGATTTCAATATATTTTACAGATGTCTTTTTTATTAACAGTTTATGTAGCACCTATATTTCTAGTTTTATCATTTTTACCTTTTGGAGCTAAACCTATATATGCTTGGCTATCTGGATGGTTAGGATTAACATTAGTGCTGATTTCATATTCAATCACAGTAGGAATAATAGCTGGCTCAATTGTTAATCAACCTTCATCAAGCCTATTATTGATGCAACTACTGCAAGCAATATTTTCACCAGCACTGGCAGTAGCGATAGGGACAGGAACAGGGATGTCGGTATTTAAAGCTTTTACTAGTGGAATAAACTTTTCTATATCGGCACTAGCAACGGTAATAAGATAATGCGATTACTAGAAAAGAAAGAATTAAACCTGACCCCTATTTTCTTAATGGGGAATGCAATTATACTAACGTTAACACTGTTGATACAGTTGATTAACTTTTTTAGCTTAGGAAATATAGCTAACTCAAAAGTACCAACTTTAGTTGAGTTAAGTGATGGGGAATCGATAAGAGTATCACCAATTAGCAGTGACGAGAGATCGGCAGAGGCAATTGCATATTTCGTAGGGCAGACAATGACAGGATTGTTAAGTTGGAATGCTGTGCCGCCTAATGATGAATCCTATCCCCTGAAGAAACTAAAACTAGATGTAGGAGTGCAAGCAGGAGGGAACAAAATCACCACCAAAACTTGGGTGACAGGATTTGCATTATCAGAAGATTTTCGCGTTTCATTTCTTCAAGAGTTAGCAAATTTTACTCCACCAGATGTTTTCAACGGTTCGACTCAATCTTTGCTGAAAATTAACTTTTTGAGTGAACCGAAAAAACTGAGAAATGGAAAATGGACTATAGATATGGTTGCCGACCTAATTATTTTTAATAATAGTAATATGTTGGGTGAACCAATAAAATTTAATAAAACAATTTTCGTGAGAGCAATAGATACACCGAGCTTATCTAGAACTGCTTCTGAATTGGAAAAAACAGCATATAGGATTCGCAAAGCTGGATTAGAAATATATAAAATTCAAGATTTAGATTTAGGCAGATGATGATAACAGAAAAACCAGAAATAGAAACAGAAATAACTGAAAGTAACGGAGGAGAAAGTCAAGAGCGTAAAAACTTTGCAGCGATGAATGGGGTGAAAGATTTAAGAATTAACATTGAATCGTCAGATGAAGAAATTGCCAAAGAAATTCCTGAACCAGAAGAAGTAGTAACGACTCGGACAGTTTCACAGAATCCCTTATTGAAAGTGATTGTAATTGGAGGGGTAATTCTGATGTTTGTCATGTTGATAGGAGGAGTAATCAACGGGTCGATGAACGCTTTGAAATTGTCTACTACTAAAATTGAACCAAAACAGAACGTTCAAGAAGTAGAAAAACAACTAGCAATTGATGAAACAGGGAAAGATAAAACAGCGTTGGCCTTGACCAGTCAAAGTTCTGACTTTAAAAAAGTCAGGGATTTGAAAGCAGTACCAGAAACTACGCCGACACCGACACCTAACCAAACCCCTGTAGCAGTTTCAACTACACCTACAACACCTGTACCAGTAAGAAGACAAGTTTTAAGCAGACAGACACCACCAGTGAGGCAGAGTCAACCACTACCAGTGCAACGTCAAGCGTTACCAGTTCAACGTCAACCAAGACCGCAAATTCAAGCCTTATCACATAAAAATGCAACAACTACAGTCAAAGCGACGAAGGTAGAGCCGATGGAGCAATGGTTAGCTGTAGCGAATGTGGGTAGCTTTGGTGCAAATACAGTAGAGTTACCAGCAGAAAAGTTAGAAAGTGCAGAAGAAATAAAGGGTGGAATAGGGAAACCCAAACTAGATAAACAAATACCAAAAAATCAAGAAGAAAATACAAATTATGGTCAAGCGCGTGTTTTAGTAGGCACTCGCGCCGAAGGGAAGTTAGAGACTCCTATTGTTTGGAGTAATAATACTGAAAATCAATCCTTAAGTTATTTGATTAGATTAACAAAACCATTAAAAACATCTACTGGCAGTGAAGTATTACCTAAAGATTCCTATATTGTGGTGCAAATGAAGGGAGCTAGTCAATCAGAATATATTCAATTACAAGCTGTAGCAGCACTAGTCAATAATAATGGTGAAACAGAAGAGAAAAGTATACCTGAAGGCACAGTTTTGATATTAGCGAAAAATGGCAAGCTGTTGAAAGCAGAATCTCGTCAAGGAGGAGATTTAGGAGAGACACTTTTCTCAGCAGTATTAAGTGGAGTAACGAAAGCGGCGGAAATTCAAAATCGTCCTAATAGTCAAGTCACTACTAATTCAAATGGCTTTTCATCTAGCACAATTAGTAACGAAAATAAAGATGTATTAGCAGGGTTTACAGAAGGAACAATAAGTGAAATAGTTCGAGGAATACAAACCAAGAATCAGCAACGAGTTGAGCAACTTCAATCAGCAGATAAAGTGTTTGTAATTGAAGCTGGAAAGCAGGTACAAATATTTGTTAATCAAACTATTAATTTGTAAACAACCCACCACCAATTGCAAGCAATATGGTGGGGGCTTTTAAAGCCCAGAGTTTACCCGACTAAGTGTTTCGCACACTACGATTTTCAGGTCATCTCACCTACAAATACGCAGCCAGTTTGTAGCACTGAGGTCAACAGTTAAACAGGTGTAATGGGTTAAGCCAGTGCTGTTGACGCAAAAAGCCTTAAAATCATTGTCCAGGCTCACATTACCCAAGAAATTGGAGGCACATCATGTGCAAAGTGTTTGTAATTGATCATCAAAAAAGACCATTAAATCCAATTCATCCAGCACAAGCAAGGCAATTATTAAATGGAGGAAAAACAGCAGTATACAAAAGATTCCCGTTTACGATAATCCTCAAAAAATCAAGTACCAACATTGATATATCTCCATTGAGACTAAAGCTTGACCCTGGAGCTAAATATACAGGTATAGCAATAGTTAACGATGCCAATGGTGAGGTAGTATTCGCTGCTGAACTAAAGCACAGAGGGTTTGCTATTCGGGATGCCCTAACATCTAGAAGACAACTGCGTAGAAGCAGGAGGAGTAGAAAAACTAGATACCGTCAGCCCAGGTTTCTCAATAGAACTAGACCAAAAGGTTGGTTAGCACCAAGCTTGCAAAGTCGAATTGAGAATATCAAAACTTGGGTTAGTAGATTACGGAAAATTGCACCAATTCAATTTATCAGTCAAGAACTGGTTAAGTTTGATATGCAATTAATTCGTCATCCTGATATCCAAGGTAAAGAATATCAGCAAGGAGAATTAGCCGGATATGAAACTCGCCAATACCTGTTAGAAAAATGGCATAGAGAATGTGCTTACTGTGGAATTAAAGATGTTCCACTACAGATAGAACATATACAGCCTAGAGCGAAAGGTGGGTCAAATTCCATTACTAATTTAACTCTAAGTTGTGCGAAATGTAACACTAAAAAAGCTACAAAAGATATTAGAGACTTTCTTAAAAAAGACCCAGTTAGATTGAATAAGATTCTCAATCATGCCAAAAAACCATTAGCTGATGCGGCAGCAGTAAATACTACTCGGTTTGCACTGCTAGAAACTTTAAAAGCAACTGGTTTACCACTAGAAACTGGTTCTGGAGGTTTAACCAAGTTTAACCGTACTCAACGAGGTTTAAACAAATCTCATTGGCTAGATGCTGCTTGTGTTGGTGGATCAACTCCAATACTCAAAATCAAAGGTGTTAGACCTTTATTAATTACTGCCAATGGACACGGTACAAGGCAGTCATGTCGTACCAATAAGTACGGATTCCCCATTCGACATTGCTCTAGAACTAAATTCCATTTCGGATTTCAAACTGGAGATATTGTCAAAGCTGTTGTTATCCAAGGTAAAAAAGTTGGTACTTATGTTGGTAGGATTGCCACTCGTGCCACAGGTAGTTTTAATGTCTCAACTACACAAGGATTAATCCAAGGTATCTCTTACAAATACTGTAAAACTATTCACAAAAAGGATGGTTACGCTTATGGCACATAGGGTATTTGTGAATTGTGCAACTGTCCCATTGACTGTTTTTGTTAACACAAAAATTAACTCATGGGACGTTTTACAATTCACCTCCCATTCCTCTCACCGCTTTCCTTGTCAGGATAAGCGGGAGTCTCCTGGGAGGATCTGATGAAATATTTGCATAAATTCCAGAGTGGTTTACCATTCTATTTATCTTTAATGATTGTCAATTGTGGTCAAGCTGCCTTAGCAAATACCAGAACGATTTACGCACAAGATGCTCAAGGTAGACAATCGAAAGCGGTAGAACTGCGGGTGTGGAAGGGATACGGGGTAACTATAAACTTCATTCCGACAGGAGAAAAAATAAAACAAGTCTGGATTGGAGATCCAAGTAGAATGAGCTTCACTTCTAATGGGAATTTATGCCCAAAAGATGCAAATCAAGATTGTAATGGAGGAGCAACAGTTTTATTTTTAAGGCAGATTCAACCAATTAATTTTCCCCATTTGACATCAAGTAGAGATGGCAGCACTCAAATAACTATTCTCACAATTGGTGTTGACGGACAAAAGCAATATCAATTCAAGCTAATTCCGGCATCTGGACAACCAGCTTATACAAGTCTGGTAATTCAACCAGAATCAGAAAGACCAGCACCTTTATTATTAGCTAATAGAAGAGAAGTTAGAACATCTGCCAAGCCAACTCGACAGCCAAAAATAATCACTGTTCAACCTGAATCTAATGTACCTAAAATAGCTGTTACGGAATCTGTTACTCCTACAGTTAAAGGAGCATTCCCAAACGGCACAACACACAGAGATGATGCTAATGCCATTGTTGCTGGTTTAGTGATAGCGAATCGTAATGGTCAGATTAAGGTAGGTTCGACAACCTGGAAGAAAGTTCAAGATACGGTGAAGTTGTTACGGCAAGGTAAAAGTCACGAAGAGGCTATTTCTAAGTCGGGAATTTCTGCACAGATTTTTAACCAATTGATTGAATGGGGAAGAACGCATTGAGCTACATCAAGGGGTTATCCATAATGATTAGTGGATGTTTGCTGTTAAATTCTGCATCTGCGTTCGCAGATACAGCAAGCGTTTTACCAACAGTACCTTACCAGCAAGGAAAACGCCGAGGTCAAATACCAGATTGGGCAAGAATTACTTGGGAGATGTTACCGGCAGTTCAACAAGCGGGATATCTGAAAGTCCCAAAAGCATATCAAGAGAAATTTGGGTATGACCCGTCTCGGTCATGGAATGCTCTCCAAAAATCGGATTCTGTGATCATGCTGGGTGATGCAGATGATGAATTTAGATTTGGAGATTTTACGTTAGATGATATAGCCAAGATTACGTCTTTAGATAAAGATGAAGACCCAACACTCAAAGATGTAGGTTTTGTAAAATGGCAAACGACAGCATCATTAGTGAAGGCAATTCCATCATTAGGAAATCTGAAAGTTAATAGAGTCAAACCGATTTTGGATGTGTTGGGAGAGAGTGGCTATCTACCAAGTTCATGTCGTAGCGGAACGATTGCTCAATGTTTGCGTTCAAATCCTCAAGCCGGGGAACGTCCTCTAGGGGATATTGATTTAGATAAATATGCCATTAAATCAATTCCGGGTCTACAACAAACGCCAATTCGGCAGTTTAAACAGTGGCAACGCACCTATATTAATCAAGTACCAGGACTAAATAAAGTTCCCTTTAGCCAAATGCCAAATCCACTGAAGTCTGGGACTAGTTTAGTGGGCATTGCTTCCACTGTATTCGGGAAATCGGAAAAAGGAGATCCGATGGTAGGGGATGGTTATTACGTTTCCGGTAGTGTTGTCAGGGGAGACAGCACCAAATTTAAAGCTTGTGAAGCGGGGAAAGAATGCTCCTACTTAGAATTGGGAGATTTAAGTGGTAAGGGTGGAGCTTTGTACGGAAAACGCTGGGCATCAGGCTCATCGCAACAAGTAAAAGGCGGTTATGGTTTTTTAGCTGGAGTCAACGGAGGTAATGAACCGACAGGCAGACTGGTCTATGGTAATGGATTTAAGGTGGCAATGACAGGCGCAAACGAATCGACAGGAACGGCGGACTTTAGTTTGTTTTTGAGAATCTGCGTTCATCCACCGTTTCAACAAAAGACCTGTACACCATATTTTATTGGGCCAGTGCCTTGGATATCAGTGAAAGAAAACGATTTAGTGATTTTAGGGACAGGGAAGTAATACCAATTCGCAATTCGCAATTCGCAATTCGCAATGGACTAACGTCCCGCTACGCTAACTGGAAACGGTTAGGGCAGATTGCTTCTAGCAAAGTTCAATTAATCTGTCGTTCTAACGGTTAATTGTTGCCTAAAAGATATGTAAAGCCGTCCTAGAAGCGATGCACTGAGCTTGCCGAAGTGGACGGGGTTTCTACCCATTTTTCTGATGACTAAAACTACCTCCCAAGTCGGTTTAAATCAATTTGTCCCGCCTGGGCTGGAGTCAGCGTTGATTTCACCAGCCGGATTAGGAATACTTTTTTGTGGTGCAGTTATCCTCATAGCCAAATATATTGATAGCAAAGGAGGGAAAGGAAAACTAGCGACGGCTCGATGGGGAGGTAGTGCAGAGAAGGCAGCAGCTCGTAAACTAGGATGTCAGCAGATTCGAGAACGCAAACATAATCGGGTTTGTTTGTTTGTGGGGACTCCGAAAAATACCAAAACCAAAGTCGTGAATAATCGGAGAATTACCCAGATTCCCAAAGACGCTGCCACAATGTATTTACCAGAAGCACAACGTGGGATTTTAGTTTGTGGTGGACCAGGTAGTGGAAAATCATTTTCGATGGTGACACCATTGCTCCGTGCGGCTATTGACCAGGGGTTTCCTTTAGTTTTATATGATTTTAAGTACAGTGAGCAAGAATCGGCAATAGCCAAAGCCAAGGGACAAGCTCCAATATTAGCAGGATACGCAAGGGAGCGAGGGTATAAAGTGACAGTGCTTGCGCCAGGGTTTCCAGAGTCAGCAGTAGCTAACCCAATAGATTTTTTGCGTAATAACGAAGACTCAGAGATGGCACGTCAGTTAGCAATTACGCTAAACCGGAACTTTCAACTGGGTTCAGATGAGTCGGGGAATAGCTTTTTCACCAATGCAGGAGATCAACTGGTACAGGCAGTGTTTATGCTGGCGAAGGGGACAAAGTACCCAGACATCATGATGTGCCAAGCGATTTTAGGACTGCCAAAATTAGTACACAGAATAGAACAAGCTGAAAATTTGAATTTCATGGTGAGAGAAGCGTTTGCACAGTTTGTGTCGGTAGCGGGGTCGCCGGAAACAGCAGCTTCAATAGTGGGTACAGCTAGTGGATTGTTTAGTAGGTTTATGGTGCCGGCAGCATTAGCAGCCTTCTGTGGAAAAACGAATATTCCATTGGATTTGAAGGGTCGGCAGATGATAATTTTTGGGATGAATAAGGAAAAGCGAGATGTAATTGCACCATTGTTGGTATCAATATTGCATTTATTAGTAAGTAGAAATGTGTCGGGTAAAAGAACTAGCCCATTAGTATTAGGAATTGATGAATTGCCTACGCTTTATTTGCCTGCGTTGGTAGATTGGCTCAACCAGAATAGGGAAGATGGACTGGTGTCAATCCTGGGATTACAAAACTTATCAATGTTAGAAGAAGCCTATGGAGAGAATACAACAAATGCAATTTTTGGAGGATGTGCAACTAAAGCATTTTTTAACCCACAGGATGATATTGCTGCCGAGAGATTTAGTAAGTTTTTGGGTGATGTTGAGGTCAATTATAAACAGCGTTCTCGCTCATCGGGAGGGAAGTCAGGGGCAAGTACGTCTAATTCTGATCAAAACAGCACGCGTCAACTATTTGAAGTGAATCAATTTAACACTTTACCAGAAGGAAAAGCGGTAATAGTTAGTCCAGGATTTCGCTCTCGTGGACAGATAAGTTTACCGATTTTGGAAAAAATTAAGATTCCTGAAAGAGATATAAAATCGGAAATTGAAAGTGTGAAAATCTGGTATGAGTTTCAAAAAAAATTAGCAGAGCAATCTAGTTTACAAATTCCAGCAGATGAAGAAATGAGAGTAAGACGACAAGAAGCATTAGATTTGTTGCCTCTGATAGAAAATCAAGAGCAATTGAAAGAATATGCAAGTTTGATATAAAATCAGAATTTTGAAAATTAAGGAATAAATATGCGTCAGTTCAACGAATATTTTTTGAATGAAATTGCTAAATTACCACCTGATATAGCAGCCTTAGCACATAAATATCCTCGTGAGATGATGAGTGTGATATATGCTTGGGATGAAGAACCATTTCCTGAAGGTTATATACCTCACAACATTGAGATTTACTATGCACTTCCTGGAGAAGTAAATGTTCGCATAGTTGATGGGGTGTTAAGAAAATACAATGTTCCAGAATTTGAAGGCAATCCCCATTATGTATCCGTTTTCCTTGATGGAGACGTTGCTTACATCGAAATTGAAGGTCAAGAAGTATTGAATAAGCTAGGAGGTGCAACATTGCCTCAAGTAACTATTGACCCATCTACTTTGATTGAAATGCTAACTGGGAGTAAGTCATGATTGAAACATCTGATGCAGAAAAAATTGAAAAGGATTATTTAGAGACTTTAGAAAATTTAATAAAGATAATTCACGAAAGTGCTAAAAAAAGAGGAATAAAATCCTCAAATGAAATCTCTATTGCTGTAGATAATGAAAATGTATATAGAGGAAGAGTTGATGATAATAATTTCAACAAGATTAACCCTTTTATTAATGAAAACTTGGTAGATAAATTAAACCAAGCTATTTTTGAACCCCAAAATCTCAAAGGTAAAGTATCAATAAAAATTGGAGAAGAAGAAGTATTTCATGTGGAAGATGGAGTAGTAGTAAAAGATAAATTAGGTTTATCGCAGCCTCTATCTCAAACTCAAGAAAATGAATCTCAGAAAAATAAACCAATAGTAGAGCGAACATATAGTGTAGAGCAACTGCAAAAGCAAGTAAATGTTCTGCAAAAGAAAGTACAAGAGCAGCAGGAATTAGTTGAGAGTTTAAAATCTGGCCAACTAAGCGAGGAAAGCATTGCTCAACTGGCACAACAAATTGGTGAATTATTCAAGTCTCTAGAGAAGCAGCAAAAGTTAATTGAAAAGACCCAGCAAAGTTTAGCTAAAGTTGATCGCTCTTTACCACCAATTAAAAATACGAAGCTGCAAAATTTTGTGGGTGGGATTGAGAACGGTGTGAAGCAAATAGTGCAAGGTTTATTTAAGAGCTTGAAAGATTCAGTTATGTCTAGGGTTAATCATACCAAACAACAAATGAATGGTATGAAAACCCAAGTTAAAAGCAAAGTAGATAACTGGAGGTACAAAATTCATGAATGGAGTGAAACTGCTAAAGGTAAAGCAATTGCAAAAAGTGTAAAAGAATTGCTGAGAATTTTGGGTAAATCTAATCCAGATGGCTCTGTAAGTTTTGAAAGTTCTAGTTTCTATTTTGAGCAGCAAGGTGAAAATATAATTGTTCGTGCGAAAAATGGAGAGCCAGTTCTTCATAATGGAGCGTTATCACCTAATATTTCAAGGCAGCAATCAGAAGCACTTGATAAAGTTTATTCTGTAGTTAGCATAAGTCATCAACTTGAGATAGATAAAACTAGAAAGGGAGTAATGCGATTTTGTTAGACAACCCAAAAAAAATACGATGCCTGTGGTGGGCGTAGCCATCGCTGAATACTTCCTGCCTTTTCATCTACGAAATTTGGGATAACTTTGCTGATTATGCGGAGAATTAAGTCCCAGCTTTTTCATAAGTTGGTATTTGTCGTTTCTAATTAATTGACGAACAGTATCCATTCTTTGCTCAAAAGTTAAAGGTGAATCAGCTTGACCAACTAAACAGAATAATTCGTTAACTGTCTCGCCTGTGACTTTTTCGCCTTTAACATATTTTCCGACTTCGATAAATAAAGCTTTTAGTGCTAGCTTATCCAGATTATGAATTTTCTGTTTAAGCATTAAATTTAAATTTTCTTGATATTGAAAACGATTAACTAATTTATCAATTATGGGTTCTAAATTGTGGATAGGGTCATTATTTTTAAGCTGTGATAGTTCATGAATGAGTGTTGGTAATTTCTCAATAAGAACAGACTCAATGCTGGACTGATCAACAAAGTCAACTATCGCATCTACAACTTTTTGTGAAAGTTGGTGTTGTTGCTTTTGTAAAATAGCTGCTTTAAGTTGATTGAGAGTAACATTTTCATGATTTAAATCGTGATGAAATTGGGATAGTTCCTGGGAAAGTAGTGATAATTTTTCAACTAGGGCAGACTCAATGGCAGACTGATCAACAAAGTCAACTATCGCATCCACAGCTTGTTGTGAAAGTTGACTTTGTTTTTTGTGATCAAGAACCAATCTCAGTTGCTCTAATATGGTTGTCTCATTGCTGAAATCATGATGGAATTGGGATAGTTCCTGGGAAAGTAGTGATAATTTTTCAACTAGGGCAGACTCAATGGCAGACTGATCAATAAAGTCAGCGATTGCATCCACAGTTTGTTGTGAAAGTTGACTTTGTTTTTTGTGATCAAGAACCAATCTCAATTGCTCTAATATGGTTGTCTCATTGCTGAAATCATGATGGAATTGGGATAGCTCCTGAGAAAGTAGTGATAGTTTTTCAACTATGGCAGACTCAATGGCGGACTGATCAACAAAAGCAGCGATGGTATCTAAACTAGACTGGGAAATTCGGGTGTGAGTACCTGTGTAGTCAATAATTGCTGAATCGTTTTGGTTAGTTCGTCCTGAGATTCTCTCTGTTGGCTGACTTCTGATGTCATTGTTTCCAATGCTTTGGTTAATTCTTGCAATGTCGTCTCCAAATTGTTCGATTTCTTGGAATTCAACGTCTCGGCTAATTGCTGTAAGAAATTGGTCATCTCTTGTGTTTGGCTCTGTTCGAGGTGTAGGATTTTGTTGCTTAATTCCTCTATCTTCTCCGTTAAGGATGCGACTGCTAGTGCTATGACTTGTGTTTGGTCTATGTTGTTGTGGGATTCCATTGATTTGCTCCTGTGTTTGATTTGACTCAGAGGTTAGTCGTTGTTGACGTTGCTCTGGGGTTAATTTCCTCGGTGGTTCTATGGCAATGGCACGTTGCTGATGACGCTGTTGCCAATCTTTTAAATTCATTGCTTGATGGCTCACCTTTTCATAGGTAAGTGACCCAACAGCGACGATAAAATCATCCACGCCTTTATGTGGACCTGGGAGTGTCACAACTTTGACTTTCGCTCCCTGTTGTTCCAAAAGTCGTCCAGTCCGTGATATAGCAATTTGAATATTGTGTAATGTTTTGGGTTTAGTTTCGTAGTCAAAACAAAACTGAATATGCCTGTTAGGGGTGGCGAAAATAGCTAATTCTTCATGCAAAACGGGTGGAATGGGATCACCTAGTTCATTCTTACTGCGATACCCAGCATAGATTCCCGGCAATCCGATCGCGGCGTGTCCCTGACTTAACAGACTAGCGGCTTTCTTCGCTCCTTCAGTGATCGTGATGGGGAGATGATGTTTCCAAACACAATACCAAAACCCAGATTGGCGATCGCTATGGGATGGTTCGACACCGTATTTTTTGTAGATGCGTTCAGCTATATCTTCGGGGACATCAAGTAGGAAGATGCTTAAATCAACTTTAGGGGGATGCTCGTATTTGATGAATTTTCCGGGGTCATCAATTTGATTTCTAGGAGCATTAGGCTTGTAGCATCCCCAGATTTTGGTAGTTGGTTGTTGTTGAGGTTGCAGTGAAGGAAATGAGCGAGGGTCAACCCCAGCATGACACCACCAACCACCCGCTTCGATGTGGGAATATCTTCTTAAATCGCCATCCCTAAGCCGTCCATCATTACGGCGGGAGATATTGTCACTATATATTAGATGTTCCCAAGCCTCATGTTCTTGTTCGATGGGGTCAAGATGCAAGCTTTTAAAGTTGAGGGCAGCAATTTCTGGGTGAATCGCGCTCTTTTCTACCAGTTCTTGCCAGTGTTCTGGGTCTATATGCTCAGGACATGGCGCAGAGGATGGAGTCCAAAATGTAACAGTAGGGACAACTGTTTTTGGTTTGAGTATGGGTTTTTCAAAAACCTTGGTAGCATCTGGTGTCTCTTGGATTACAGGTTGGACTAAAGGAAGTTCGGTTGATGCTTTCAGCTTGCTTTGAACATTAGATGCTACTAAAGATGCTACTGACTTCAAAACTGGTTGTACAACTGGAGTAGAGATGACTGTTTCGGTTGCTACCGTAGAAACTTTATTGCTGACATTTACTAGCTGCTGTTGCTGAGACTCCTTAACCTGTGTTCGTAGCAATTCCAAAGCATTTTCTTTGGCTTTTGACTCTTGTGCCAACTCCAATAATCGAGTTGGATCTTCGGTATAAATATGAAGTTCATGTTTGGCACGACTGGCGGCAACATAAAAACTTTCTTGTCCAATTGTAAAATCTGCCGCAATGAGGACTCGGTTAGCAGTTTTACCTTGACTACTGTATGTTGTACTGACCAGTGCATAGTCTAGGTTTTGCGCTTCTCGTAACCTAATTGATTCAATACGACCATCACTATATTTAATCTCGGCTGCACCAAGAGCGATCGCCGTAACAGTAAATTCTTGTCCGTTGCGTCGTCCCAATTGTCTATCATTCTTCTTCCATTGCAAGCGATCGCCTACCGCAATTTCAATTTCTTGAGAGTGATATACGGCTTTGTCAAAGGTTGTATCGACTTCTAAGTGACTGCCATCATCAGTTTTCAGGGTCAACTTGTCAGTAGTTTGACCTACCACTTCATACAGTTTACCCTTAGATAATCCCCGACGTTTATAATCGCGTGTGGGCATGACCACATCCCCAATTTCAAAGTTATGGGCAAACCGCATCTGTACTTTTGACATATTTTTGGTTTGCAGTTGGGTGATGGTTGCAGTCTCTCCCAAAGTCCCTTCATCTTTTAGCTTGTCTCGAATGGCTTGGGTAAGGGCAAGTCTTTCGGCATTCGTTCCAGCTAAAACCAAGGTTTTGACTCGTTGCTCTGGGGAAGCCATCATATAATCATTGGCGATCGCTGCGATTTTGTTTGAAGCATCAACAGTGAGAATAGAGCCATTGGCTAACAAATGCTCAAAACCCGCTTGTACCCTGCCGTCAGCAATTAAATCTACGGCTAATTTCAGTTTGGGGTCTTTTTGGCGTAAGGATTCATTCAGATATGCGGTTTTAATTCCCGCTTGTTGCAAGGATTTAAACGGGTTGCCTGCTTCGACTGCTGATAATTGCCGGGTATCTCCGACAAACAGAACTCTGGCTTGCTCAAGGGTTGCCCGTTGCAGTAGTGCATGAGCATCTTTGGCACTGAGTAAACCCGCTTCATCCACAATCCAGATTTCCTTGAGTTGCGCTTCTGGTGGTGGTTCAGATACCAATAATCGCGCCACTGTCTGAGTCTCAATCTCTAATTCTTGACTCAACACCGTTGCGGCGGCTGAACTGGGGGCAAATCCTTTAATAGTGTAGCCACTTGCGGCGGCGATTTCCTTCAATTCCTTGAGAGCGAAAGTTTTACCTGCACCAGCTACCCCCTGCCATGCAATAAACTGGTCTTGGGTTAGTGCGGCTAGTTGTACGGCTTGGCTCTGTCCCTGATTGAGTGAGGTTTTCTCTAACAGGCTTTCAACTATTTCTACTTGAGCAATTGGGGTGACTCTCCCTTGACCTTGCTGCATTAATTCGATGGTTGCCAGTTCCCGCCGCACTGCTGCCATTGTCGTGAATTGGTCAGTCAACAGAGGCAGACTGATGAGTTCTGGATGTTCTTTCACCAGTGGTTCAATTGCTGTGACATCTGTGGCTAGGCGTTCAGTGAGGATGAATTTTTCTAATTCTTCAAGTCTAAAGGCGACATTTCTCTCACTACAGTGTGCGATTGCATTTTCTAGGGCTTCTTTAAGACTTTGTTGCTCCCCGACCTCAGCCGCCTGTTCATATTTTGGTTCTCCCGCCTGGACAAAGGTAATACCCAATGCCGCAGCTTCTTGTTGCCACAAAGCTCGTAACTCTGATTCTGGTAGATTCTGCTTGCGTTGTCTGGTTGTGTCCCAAACTTTCTCTCGTTCTGCCCAGGTGGAGTTAGCCCCAGCTTTGGCAATAATTTGCTGTCGTCGTTTGGAGAAAGTTTCTAAATCCTGGGTTTTAAAGCCTTTTATATCAAACTGCCCATGTAAGCGAGGTTCTATCTCATACCCCAGCTTCTGCACCTCTCGCGCCAGATAGCTTTGGTATGCCATGCCCAAGAATTTCTTATTGGCGAATATCTCACCGTTGCTCAAACTCATCCATCTATCATCTGGGGTTTGAGTCATATTCATCAGCAAACAATGGGTGTGCAGATGTGGGTCTAGTTCCCGACTTTCGATGTGGTCAAATTGCGCTATGACCAAGTTACCAGTCTTCACCCTATGTCTGCCGTAATCGTCTGTCACTCTGGTATAGGCGTACCTCTGCTCTATTAGCTCCAGGGTTTGTTTCAATGCTTGATGGTGAGCGTCTATTAAACGAGTATCCCCACCCACCAATGCCATCAAGCTCACACTTTTGGGTGCAGAAAATGTACAGTCTAATGCGGCGCGGCGTTCTCCTTTCTCCTTTTCTTTAACTACTCTGGCATTCAATACCTGCTTACCATCTGGCGATTTCCCCTCAATCACATTTTTAAAAGCATCTTCGTCATCAATCGCCCCTGACAATCCCAGTATCTCCGCCCCTTGTCCACTCCATAGCGACTTTCCTTGGTGATAGTAATTCTTGACGAAGTAGTTCACCGCCATCTCGGAGGAGACGTTAGCTGCTGTTAGCATGGCTACCCCTCCTCAGCTTTTTACATAACTTTAGACCCCTTTGATTGCGGTTCAACCAATTCCGATTATTTTCTCTATCGGGAAGATAATCGCCTTTCAAATAAGTTGTGAAGTCAAAGAACATTTCCATCATCAAAATTGGTTGCACCTGATGATGGTTGAAACTTTTTTCGTGGGACTTTGACTTCAAGAAAATATTTTCTCCTCTAGATTCCTACTTAATTTAATATAGCAAAAAAGCTCAAAAACTTTCCGCCAAATATGGCGTATTGTGCGTCAAACCTCAAAATTAGGCTGACATATAATTGCCATTAAAGTGCCTTTGGTAAGCAGTATAGCCATCTGGTGATCATCACAGAATTAGCATAAAAGCCATTTTCAAGAAGTCTTAGGAAGTGCTAAGAATTGCCTGAAAATAACATAAATAAAACGAATATCCCCATTGTATTTATATTTTTTTGTCGTACAATTAACAGAGAAATAACACATTAGTAAAACAGGCTTGCTGATATGTTTTGTTACTAGAGAATAGTCAAGGGAAAAATTAAAAGTGAGGTGGCTTGGATGAGTCTGCTAAGGTTAGTTGTAGATCCAGGTGGTTCATTATTGAAGGGGTTTTACACGTTAGATCCCTTCAAGCCGGAATTGATTTTGATCGAGCCAGAGGTAGTGACAGTACCACGAGAAAGTTTAGAGAACTATGAGCGAACGAAGATGGGGGAGTCAAACCCTGAGAATAGTGCTTGGATTGAATATCAAAATAAGTGCCAAGCGGTGGGGTTCTTAGCCAGAAAGCGTTTTAATGCTGATTTACAATTGCAGAAGCGCAAGTTTGAGTTAGCGTTACCCAAGGTGTTGGCAATGGTGGGAGCGATAGCCGACAAACACGAATTAAAGAATGGGACAGCAATTCATTTAGGGATTTTGCTGCCTTGGGGAGAATATCAAGACCGGGTGTTATTTCAGGAGTTGGTCACGACAGCCCTTTCTCAATACAAATTCAAGGGATGTGAAAAATCATTTTCATTGGAATTATTTTTGTGCCTTCCTGAAGGCGGGGGGATTTTCTCTAGAGGGATGACTCCTGGCTCTGACTTAAAAGAAAAATCTTTTGCAGTAGTGATGTTGGGTTATAGAGATGCAAGCATTTTGTTGATTGATCGTGGAGAGATGAGCAAAGGTAAAACAGATCCTTTAGGCTTCTCGAAAATGGTGGAATCAGTGAAGCGTCAGACATCGGGGTTGAACCTAGAGGAGTTGACATCAGCGATTTGTAAGTCGGGGAAAAATGGATCTTATAAAGCGATAGGCGAATTAGCTTTAAAAGTAGATCCAGTATATAGGCAGCATGAAACTTCCAGAATTCGCCATGCTGTTGCGACCTGTAAAGAGGAATATTGGATGATGCTGTCTAACTGGCTGAAGTTGCAAGTACCTCGTGATGTGGATGAAGTGATTATTAGTGGAGGGACGGCGCATTACTTCCAATCGCAGTTAAACAACTTGTTTTCATTCTCTAATGTCAACTGGTGTGAAATTTTAGAGACACAACTGATGAATAATTTCCCCCAAGCCGCCTCTAAGTCTTTAAATTATCGCTTGACAGATGTTTATGGATTGTTTTTCTTTCTATGTGCTAAGGGGATAAGACAAAACTCTGATGTTGTGGGTGCAGATGGGGAGCAACGCGAAAAAGTGAGATCCGAAGTGAAGTGACATGGTATAACAAATGGGTGAAAAAATTGGAAGAATGGATTATCGGTGTCGAATTTCGATGAACAAAGAGCCGTCCAGCGTTGCTCTGATCAAATACATTAAACAAAGTAACGACATCAGCGAGAGGGAAAAGGTGTTATCTGCCTTGTCTGGATACTGGTTGCCTTTTGCTGTAAAAGCCGATGGGAATTATTCGGAACAGGAAGTAAAGCAGTCTGCCAGAAATGCTATTTACAAGCTGAACTTGCACATAACGTATTTGTTTGAAGTGTTTTTACAAGAAAATATTCCTGTTAACAACTTGACCCCAAATATTCCTGTTCAATCAATGGTGCAACAGGTGGTATCCAACGTGCCTGTATCTAACGTGGCTATGGACACAGAGAATATTAAACCAGAAAACCCAGATGTAGATATTTTGCCTGACGAGTTGATTGAAGCAGAACAACCCAGAGAAGGAGTAGATTTTTTACCTTATCAACATGACAATCTGGTTGAAACAATGTTCTAAATCAAGCTCATTTGAGGCGTTGATCAATAGCAATTGCTCAAAAAGTGCCGAAAAATCACGCTTCATTCCTAGAAATATATTCACTTAGAAGGAGTGGTATTATGCCGTACACCAAAGAAACGCTACAGAATGTGTATTCTCTCTCACTAGAAGATGTCTTGGCAACACTGACAGTCTGTGGACTTTCCCATGACACACAAGAATATTCAGATACAGATATTGAGACTCGGTTTGATATTGTTCGTCAATTGTTCAAAGATGGACAAGCCTTTGATTATGAACAGGCTATAACTCTTTTCCAACAAAGGTTAGATGACGATTCTGCATCTGAAACCAAGAATAAAGGGAAGAAGACTCACAAAAAAGCGGCTAAAACATCAGATGTAACAGAACTGTTAATTCAGGCGCGTGAAATTGGGTTTAAACTGACACTGACGCAAGCTTTAAATATTTTGGCTTTCTGTGGACTAGGGGAAAAAGATGAATATTTTCCCCAGGAGGCCGAGCATTTCCTTGCAGCCTGTAACTTAGCAGGGGAAGAAACACCTGATGTATCAAGTCAAATTGAGGACATTACTACAGAAACCGAGTCAGACTTAACTGGCATAGTAGATAATGTTACAGATAAGTTTGTTGAAAAAATTCCTCGCGGACTTGTGCGGCAAGTTTACACCCAAAAAGCGATTGCTCGATTAGCCGAACCACCAGAAGAGGGCGAAGATTTATTAAAGGAACTAGAGAAAAAGATTCTGGCAAGAATTGAGGGAAAGCCATCACCGATGACACTTTACGCACAGAAATATCGGATCAATTTACCCCTTACTCCTATCAAATCAATGCAATTGCCGAGTGCATCCGAGAGCGATACAACTACCAGTTAAACCAAGAAATTGAGAGCATCGAGCGCACCATCGATATCCAAATCGATAAAACTTCCAATGCTAAAGCTATTAAATTGGCTGACGAAAAGCTCTCAAAGTTACAAGCATGGAATGAAGCCAAGGACAGAAAGAATAAACTCAAAAAACAACGCGCTGAACAATTTAAGTCCACCTTATTCTGGGTGGGGATGTGGGTTGGTTCGGGTCGTTCTGGGGTGTTAATGTTTCTAACTTGTGCGATGGTGTTTTTGACAGGAGGGTTGTGGTGGGGTACTAATCTGCCTAAAGCGATTTCTTGTCCTGCTGAAAATAGCTTGTGCTATCAACTGCGTTGGGATAAATCATCTGTGATTCTCCCAGAACAAGTTAACCAGATATTGAAAGATTATCAGCGTTCTCAAAAACGTCGTCGTAGGTAAATAGGAATTATGTCAGATACACGAGAACTTCAGCCTTTGAATGATGGTTTCCAAAAGATTGAGCTTTGGAATGATTGGTCTGATATATTTTTGTCTACCCCGGAAGAGCGTATTGAACGATTAGAAGTTTTACTTTGCCAGAAGGTATACAGGGGTGAAGATATTTCACAATGTCTCACGGTTTTGGAATATATTCAAAATCGTGTAACTGAGCAAAAGTTAGAGCCAATTGTCCTGAAACAAGTTCAGTTTAAACTAACTCTCATTTCGTGGCACAAAGTTAGTCAAACTCTTTTGGCTTTGTTGATCGTAATTACTTGTTTTGGTAGTTTACTGATGTTACTCACTTCACCACCTAGTTCTTTGCCTCAGATTACCAAGCCACATTCGCCCATTCAGATTCCGAAAAAGAACTGAGGCAAAACATTGTAGGGAAAGCGATATCGCTTTCCCTAAATCATCCTTAAAAATAAGGGGTGTCCTTCTCAAAAGGCAGACTACTCGGTTCTTCAAAGTTCCGCAAGTCCTGTTCCATCTGCTTTCGGCGTTCAGCGTATGTTCTCCGGCTAGCAAGTATTTCATTCATTTTTTCTTCACCAAAGTTGATACCTTGTTCGGCATTTCTTGCAGATACCTGGTTGTAATTATCCACATCAATCTTTTTACGGCGTTCCATCTCTGCCAACCAGCTCTCACTCATGCCCTTTGAGAGTGCAATTTCTATATATTCCGCTTTGAGAGTGCCATCAGCATTAAACTGCTGCTTTTCTTCTGTGGTGAAGAAGTCGTATGCCGTATACACAGTCCAAGGTTCGGGGTCAGTTTCGTCAAGGCGTTTCCATTCGTCATATTTGATTTTTAACCTACGAGCATAACTATCAATTGCTTCATTACTCATACCTTCAGATAACATTTGCTCCCTGGCTTCAGGTTTTAAAGTTCCATCAGCATTAAACTCTTTACCGTGCATATTTAGCCAACGTTTAATTCTTGTTCCTGACATATTAAACTCCTGAAAATTTTTCAATATTTAAATAAAAATATGCCTCTTGAATTTAAACATTTCGACACTAGATTAAATCAATGGATTCATACTGATGGGGATAATAAGAACCCACAATCAATTTTAACTGAAAAATTAGATAATACTCTACTAGAGTTTTACTTTCCAGGTAAAGAATTTTCTTTCGGACATATAGATGAACATAGTAAAGCATCAGATTTTAAAAATCATCCAGATGGGCATACTCTTTTATTATCCTCTAAAACCCGATTACTGTTTGGTGCGCCGGAATGTTTAGAAGTGATTGATAAATTGTGTCCCGATAGAAAAGACAGAGGGGCTTACGGTTCAATTTTTTTAGGTTCTTGTAAAAATTCACTTAATGAAGAATTAAACATTTTAATTGTAGATGATTCTAATGGTGAGAATGGAGGAATCATTGACCAAGAGGATGCTTTCAAGTTAGTAGGCGACTGCTATGGACAAATCTCAACTGACCTTTATGTTGACATACTTACCGACGTTCAACGTCGGTGATTCTTGACAGTTCACAGTAACTAGCTACCGAAGTAGTCTTACAGTCACTCCCTGCCCGTTTAAGGTCGTGCCGATGCCCCATGCCGACCATCTCTATATTTTTGGAGGCGTTCTCGTCTCTGTCTTGCTCAGTACCACAACTTAAACAAAGTATTGAGCGAACAGATAGGTCAATTTTCCCCCAACGAAAACCACAGCATGAGCATACTTGGCTTGTTGGTTGCCACCTGTCTATGACGCGAAAATCCCGACCATATTTTTCTGATTTAGCTTCACAAAGGTTTCTAAATTCTCGCCATCCTTGCAAACTAATAACCCTAGATAGCCTACGGTTTTTGATCATTCCTGATACGTTTAAATCTTCCAAAACAATTACTTGGTTATTGTTAACTATCTTGGTTGACAACTTATGTAAAAAGTCTTTTCTAGTATCAGCGATTCGGTTATGTAGTTTAGCAATTCTTAAGCGAGTTTTATTTCTTCTTTGCGATTCTTTCTGCTGACGTGCTAATTTACGCTGTAAGGAGCGAATCTTGCGGTCATGCTTCCGGTAATTAGGACTTACGGCTTTTTCGCCATTGCTCATGACAGCAAAAGTTTTTACACCCAGGTCAATACCGATACTTTGGTTCTTAGCAACAATAAGACTAGGCTGAACTTCTACAACAAAACTCAGAAAATAGCGGTCGCCGCAATCTTTAATTACTGTGACTGAACTAGGTTGTGATGGTAATTCTCTTGACCAAATCGGCTTGATTGTCCCAATTTTAGCTAAATAAACTTTACCATTTTTGACCCAAAAACCTGACTTGGTAAACTCAGCCGATTGTGAATTGGTTTTCTTTTTAAATCTGGGTGCGCCAACTTTACTACCTTTCCTTTTCCTGTTTCGAGAATTAAAGAAGTTTTTATAGGCAATATCTAAGTGTCTAAGCGACTGTTGTAATGGTACTGAAGAAACATCAGCCAACCATTTTCTCTCATCAGTCTTTTTAGACTGAGTAAGCATTGCAGAGAGTTTATTGTACCCTGGGAGTTTTTCAGATTGCTTACACAAAGTTAAAGCATCATTCCAGACGACTCGAACACAACCAAACAACTGGGCTAGGCTTTGTCGTTGTTGGTCTGTTGGGTAAAATCTGTATTGATATCTAGCTTTCATTGCCTCTGATATAATTCGTTGTACAGGAGTATTTTGCGGGTTTTAATAGATAGTTATTTATACAAGCGAAACTACCAATTACCCCACCAAATAACTGATAACTTGCGGGTCTATCGCCATAATCCGCTTTCTGATTGACTGCGGTGGATTCTGAAAAACTGTTTTAAGTCATGACTTCTGACTTGATAACAATGAACAGAGCGTTTTTTCGCTTTGAGCCAACCCTGTCTCACCCATTTAGTAATAGTTGATGAATGCCACCTAACCCACCAAATACCTAATAGCTTGTTGATCCAAAGATGCAATTAGATTCCTAATTCTGCGAGGAGGGTTTTGAAGAAATCGCTTCAAATCTCGGCTTTTAATTTGGTACTGATGCACAGATGGTTTAATAGCTTTGAGCCAGCCACGCTTTACCCAAGCAGCAACAGTACCAGAATCCACTTGCAGGACTTTAGCGACTTCATTGCAACTGTAGTTATCAAGGGTAGGACGAACAGAGTAACCTAGCGAATGAAGCTTTTTCCTGATGCCTTCGAGACTGCGGTAGTAACCACGTCTTTTTAGTCTGTATGCTATTTGTTTTGGCGTGTATGACTCTGCCATTTCTTCTAAAGTTTCTATCTCTTGTGGAGTCCATTTGTTGCTCATAATAAACCTCATACAAAAACAGTATTAATGTTTTGTTTGGCGAGATATTGAAGAAGAAATCAGAAATCAGAATTAATCATTAAGGTGGTTTATCCGATTACTGTTATACAAAATTGCTCCTGACTTCTGACTCCTGAGTTCTGAGTTCTGTTTTGGTGAATCGCCTTTAGTGGGTTTAATTAGGCTGATTCTGCGCTTGGAAAGATGTCCACATTTCTGCTTTCGACACTGACAGGCTGTTGCTTTAATTCAATCTCCATTTGCAAATAGGAAAGTGCAGTTTGAGCATCACCAATAGTCAGGTCGGGCTGATAATTCAGTGCTAGATAATCAGGGTGTTTTACAATTTCTCTGATGATGAATTTTGCCGCATCAATCAATTTGTGCAATTCTGGAGGAGATATTGAAGACTGATACTGTATCTGACTATTTGCCTGTGTTTGGGAAGTAGATTCAGTTGTAAAAACACTGACACCAGATGCTTTTAACTCGTGTTTCAGCAATGTAAATTGGCGCAAGTGATTACCAATTTCTGCCTCTAAAACCGCCTTTAATTCCTGTGGTGAGAGCAGTTTTATTTCATGTTCAAGACGAGTTTGTTCATCTTCAGTATTCTTGTTATGCAACAGAATATAATGCCAACCCACACCATATTCGTCAGCTAAATATGTGTCTTGGGCGTAATACTTCATACCGATAATTTGACCCCGTTGTGTTCTTTGCCCAAAAGTAAATCTGGGGTAATCCCAACCCTGGGGAATTGATATTGTTGCTTCCATTGTTCTAATTGATGAATGATTGAGAAGTAGTCAGAACTCAGAATTATTCTGACTCCTGAGTTCCGGTTTACGCCGCGACTAGCTCTAGCATTGACTCATATTCTTGTAGATATTCCCATTGCACACTCGTCAGTTGGTCAAAGGGCAGGTCTAGCAACTGCTCGTAATCCAAAGCTTCAGCAGAAGGTAGAGTGTCAGTCATTGACAGCCAGTAGACAGCATCCATTGCAGAGTCACAAGGTACTTTCTCCTGGGATTCATCGGCTCTGACAAACCACCATTGTTCATCTGTGCAACCTGCTTCACCCAGCTTCGTGTCATTGCGGTACACCCCATCGTCCAGTAGTTCCAAACCAAACTGTTCACACGCCTGGGCAATCTGGCACATGATTTCGTTACCTGTAGTGCAGGGTTCTACAAAAGGCTGTTGTACTGGCAATAACCCCGCTTGATACTGCTGCTTGACGTAGCTGTGACATCTTGCCGGAGTAGACTCTGTAAAGATTTCCTCGTTGTTGATGATGACTTGCCAGTAAGAGTTTTGCTGATCATCGTGACTGTAGCTGACGCTGGCTACCAATTCGCCACCGACCAATGCTTCTTGTTCGTAAAAGCAAATTTCTGAGATAAATGGTACTTCTGGTACATCTGCGCTAGGTTGGGGGTTGAGCGTACCATCCTTGTAGTAGCAGTCAATGAAGCACAAGCACCATGCTTGGGTGTTGTGGCGGAATTTCTCAACACCATTCACCATGACTACCCAAGGTTGTGTGGCAAATTCACTGTAATCATAAGTAATGTATGCAACTAGCCATTTCCCGGCGTAAACCTCGTAGTGGTGGGAGTTGATTTCTAGGGTGGTCAATTCTTCTGGTGCAATCTCTTGGGCTTGGTCTTCGAGATGGCTGTATAAATCTGCCTGTGCTGCGGCTTGTTCATCTATTGGGGTGCGGTTGCGGACTGAAGGTGCTTGCTGTGTATCGGTTGTGTAGGTCATAATAAGAATCTCCATTCACTTGGATAAAAGGCGATCGCTGAGTTTGCGAGACTGGTGCGGTCGTCTTTTGTTTTCTAGATATAATCTAGCAAGTAATCTAGATTTAGTCAAGATAAAAATCTAGATTGTTAAATTGCCTTACAATAAGCTTTACAGCTATTAGTCTGGATAAAGAGTATATTTTTGATAAAGACCAACAGAAAAATATGCCTGCGAACAAAAAGCCAGAGACGCAAGGGCGAACTGCCCAGCTAGGTATCAAGATAGATGCCGAGTTATACGAGAAGTACAAAACAAAATTGAAGGAAGATGGTGTATCGATTACGGAAGATATTGAAAACCACATGAGAAATTATATTGGCGAGATGATCGTCCAAAGTAATGTAGTGGATATAGTCAAGCTAGTAGAGGATGTAGAAGCCTTAAAGAAAGTCGTGGGGGAGTTACAACCGGGCTGGCAAGAGAGAATGAGCAACTTAAAAGCCAGTTAAAAGCCATGTCATCTCAAGTAGACAACTTGGTACAAATAATGAAAACTTCACCCCCTCTTGACAGGGGGTGAAGCGTTTTTAAGGTCTGTGCATATATTCTAGATAATTTTCTTGATTTTTGTCTAGCTCGGTGTTAGATTTTAAGTAGCCGCAGATTTGACGGCTACTTAATTTTTTAGGCAATCGCCCGAATGCGAATAACATTTGCTATCCGCACTTGAAGCGCAAGGTAAACAAGACAAAGACAAGTATTTGCTTGTCTTCAGTAGTCCCTAAAATGCCATGCTGACACTAGACCGCGAACAAATATCAGTACCCAGCTACAGCATTCTCAACGACAGCATCAAAGAAACCTTCGCTGCCATAGACCGTTTTGAATGGCAAGCAATAGAAGAATTGCGCTTGATGCTCGATAACTCCTATTACAAAGAGGCTGGGTATAAGAGCTTTGATAGTTACTGCGACCAAGAGTTGACCAAATACGGAGGATATCGACGGGTACGGGATCTAATCGCAGCCAAGCGGGTAGTTGATACTCTACCCGACGAACTCAAGGACAAAATTACCAAACCCTCCCAAACTCGCCCCTTACTCCGGTTGGTCAAAACGCCCGACAAGTTGCATGAAGCCGTTGCGATCGCAGCCAAAGAAAAACCCTTCCCCACTGCCGCAGACTTCGCTAAAGCAGTTCAGCAAGTTGCTCCAACAGATAAACGCGCCACAAAAAAAGATAAAAGTCACACGCAATTGTGTCATTCGGTCAAGGTTTCATCACAATCTCACCCCAGATGTGGAGAAGAGGGAGTAATTGAGGCAGACCCGCCTAACCCCACCCAGCAGATTGTTACTTTTGCTGATGGTGAGAGGCTGTTGGTTAACAATGGTGATTTGACCCCTTTGAGTAATGACGCAATTGTGTCATTTTCTAGTGAGCGCACATACCCCAAAGAATATTCTCTTGCGATCGCACAACTGAAGCAACAGCACCAGGAGGAATTGGAACGGCTGGAGCAAGAATTGAGGATCGGCTTACTCTCAGAAGCCACAGCTAAAGCCGAACAACAGGTACAAGAACAACTTTCCTCTGTGCAGAAACTGTTTCAACAGCAGAAGGAGCAGAACATCCAATTGCAGCAACGGCTAGAGGAAATGGAAGCTCTCAGACAATTGGAATACGAGAACCAACAACTCAAGCAACGTATTCAGGAGCTAGAGAATGCTGTACAACAAAGACCTGCTCAAGAGTGGGGTAATACTCTAACCAAACAGGCTACCAAGGCACTGAATAAAGAAGTCAAGCGATCGCTCGACCGAACCATTGACCTGCGATCGCTGGCACAAGAACCACCCAAAGAAAATGTCCAAGAATGCTTACGGCTCATGGGTATCGCTTTGGGTAATCTCGCTAGCGCAATGAACAATACCAAAGCGTTAGAAGCTGCGGCGTTAATTTTGGGGAGTGAACCAACACCCTCTGCGATCGCATTTCGTACCGAACAATTGCAACTCATTCCCCAAGCAGTCAACGATATTCGGCGGGTGCTGGCTAAACCTGGGTGTAGTTGGTGGGATTATCTGGAAGTTGCTACTGAGTATGAGGTTATCAAACAGGACTACTGGGCAGAATTGACACCGCAAGAAATCGAGTTAATCACTGCTTTGGAGAAATCTGCACAACCTCCCACTATAGGGTTTGGGTCTATCGTTGCCCATGCTGATATCTATTGTGCTTTGTATAACGCCAAAGGTGAAGTCATCGAAGACATGGGGGATGAGGTGTGGGTGGCTTGGGAGCATTGGAAAGACAAGCCCAAAAAGACTGACCGCTATTTCAAGGATGAGTTACGGCTGTTGTAACCCGTAGATTGTGACTTTTTAAACATCTGTTGCCGAATGCCCGAAAAACAAAACCCAGCGTAAGTGTTGGGTGATATTTTCATGCGTCAAATTTTGGAGTTAACTATGAATGCAATTACATCAACCCAAGCAAATACTGATAGCCTATTTGAGCAAATTAAGCAAATTGATACTGATGGGTCTGAGTATTGGCTAGCCCGTGAGTTAATGCCCATTTTGGGTTATCAGCAGTGGCGACAATTTGAGGATGCGATATCCAGAGCGATTGCTGCCTGCGAAAACATAGACGTTGAGAGCGAAAAACACTTTTTGCGGGCAGCCGCAAAAAGTACCGGAGGTAGACCCAGAGACGATTTCAAACTCAGTCGCTACGGTTGTTATCTCACAGCGATGAATGGGGATTCACGCAAACCAGAAATTGCCGCCGCACAGAATTACTTTGCCGTAAAAACCCGTGAAGCAGAGTTAGCCCCGCAAAACTTAGAACTACTTGCTCAATTATTGGAGAAATTAGAACAGCAGAACACAGTAATTGAAGAACAAGGTCGGGCAATCGCTCAATTACAAGAGCAAATCCAAACGCTACTGACCCCATCAGCCGACTTCATGCCCCCTGGTTGGGATGCCGAAATATGGCGATCGCTACCCCCACAAGACAAACGCCATTTCCGATTTTTGTACCGCCGCCGCAACTTCCGACCATCCACAAAAGATGAAACCCTGGCGTTACCAGCCGTGACTACTGAGCATCTGAAGCAACGACAACAGGCTGAATTACAGCAATTAGTTGGTGAATTGCCACCCGAAGAGAAACAGCAATTTCAGGCGAAGAAACTCCAAGCACTCCGCGAATTTTGGTCACAAGCTCCAGAAGAAGACCAAAAAAATATGCCGTTTTAGACCAACCAATAATATATTGAAGGTGGAATATGAGTAGCATTGCCTCTACTGGCAAATTTTCAGTTCTGGTTATCTTACGCCGGGAATATCTTGATATTACAGGTAACTTCTGCGCTGCCAAATTAATTGAGTATTTCCACCATTGGACAAAGTGGAAGCTCTTAAATCATCGTACTCCCTGGATTTACCAACCACTCAAGCGGATTCACGCTGATCTGATGGGTGAGCATAGTCTTCATGTCATCCGAAGTGCGATCGCTCGGCTGGAGGAAATGGGTATTATCGAAAAGCAGAAAAATCCTGGTAATGGTCAAGATAGAACATGGCAGTATAAATTAAACTTTGATGTACTGAATAAGTTACTTGAACTTGGGAGAGGCAAAACTGAACATTGCAGATTCAATGCAGAACAATACCACAGAAACCATCCTAAAGCTTCAAAGCCACAACAACACTCTGCTGTTGAGCTTGAAAAAAGTGAGGAAGTGAAAACCGAGATTTTGGAATGTGACCAGGAATCAGAGTTACCCCAGACCACTCACTACGTTGATGAACCAGAACTAGTTGACTCGACTAGCGAGATAGATACTCATGAGGGTCATTCTTCCGCCGCCGAGGTTGCGTCAAATTTTCAATCAGGAGACTCTGGTGATGATGATTACACCGAACTACAAGAAAAGTCAGTACAGCCGAGTCAGCAGGAGGTACAGTTAGTATTGCAGCAGTTACGAGAAATCCCCTGTACCCCGCAGTTTCGGCTAAACTCAGAGATTCAGCGTACAGTCAAGCGGTACTGGGAAAATGTGCCGGAGGCGATCGCCTATCTCAAAGAAGCGTTACGGAATTGGAAGGGGATTAAATCTCCAGAGGCAGTATTTGTTGCCGCGTGTAAGGACGGGAGAAAGCCGGAATCCGCACAGGTTCAATCTGCTGTAAAAGAATGGTTTGAGTGGGCGAGGAAGGAGAGAATTGTGATTGCTATGTCGGGTGAGGTTGTGTACACGCCGGATGGTGATGCGGTGGCGTTGGTGGAGATGATGCGTCGGTTTCCGGTGGTGGAGTAGCGTTTCCGATTACTACACACTACCAAAGAGATCGTATTGGCTCACGATTATTATCTGAGGTGCTTTGTATTTCTGTTATCTGACGATGTGCCTCCTCTAAAATCCAAGCTACTTGGTTCTCCCAATAGGGTGTTGTCACCTTGTTTGCCGCATTAATTGCATCTTGCCACCGTTTTTCTTTAATTGCAGTTGTTGCTGCATTCTTAGCATTAAGATTAATTTGGTACTCTTTATTCCACTGCTTGATTCGGGATTGAGATTCTCTACTACTGGTGCTGCTAATTGGAATAACATCAATCATCCCTATAGCTTCCTTTAGTTTGCCCTCTTTGCTATACTTTTCAGTTGCTTGCTGCAACAATTTTATTGACCATTGATCTATTAATTGATGTGACTTATTTGTTAAAAGGGTATATGAAGGAATTTTAGCAGCTTTTATCACTGCGTCCTTCCACATATTCCTCTCTGCCAATTGAGTAGCTTGAATAAGTAATGTCAGAAAAAAAGCATTTATGCCACTTAAAACTACAAGTGTGACCAATGATACTCCTGCTAAAATATCTTTAAATATTCGATAATTAGGACGTTTTATTAGATACTCAATGAAATATTTTTCATTTATTTGTAATATATGATTTCTAAATTTTTGAGCAAGATTGAGATGCTGAGATTGAATTAGTTGATTCTGCCATTCTTCTAGTTGTTTTCTATTAATTCCCTGTTGCTGCGTTATTATTGCTTGTTCTTTCTGATGATAATGAGTTAAATTCTGCTCATGTTCTGCTTGGTTATTCATGGGTGATTTATCGGTTGACCTACCTCCGCTTGCAGGAATTGAAGGTAGAGTTTTGATTATCGGATCAGGACTTTCTCTCTGACGTATGGCAATTCTTTCAATAGCCTCAACAGCATCCCAATCACCACGAGATACAGCTAAAACTCTGACCCACAATTGTTTTGATAATAATAAATCTCCCTCAGTTTCAGCCAGCAATGCTTGGTATTTCAACGGCTCTATATCTTTTACTCTGGCTCCTTGCTCTAGTAAAATATAATACATTTTGTAAGGCGGCTCCGCTTTCAAACACGGATTTTGTTGAGATTTTTTGTAATAAGTAGTAAGTTGCGGTACACGGTAACGTAAGTAGTGTTCTAACCGTTCTACTGTCGCACAATTAGCCTCACCTTTTAGCCGTAGTCCTTCTAGTAAGCTGTATGTAAACGAACCATGTTGTAATTCATCTATCTCCCAAGATTTCTGATTGGCAGTGCAAGAGTAAAAGGTAATCACTCCTTTATGTTCCTGCATCCCCATGCCTAAGCCAGAGCGATCACCCTCATCTCGACAAGCATCTATCAACAAAACTACATTATCTGCTCCACACCTGCGTAACCTTTGCGTTACATAATCAACAGATATAGCTGTTGTATAGTCTGTCGGATCGCTATCCAAAAACATGAGATAGTCTTGGTCTATGAAACGTTTACCATGACCTGCAAAGAAAAACCACAAATTATCTTCTGGCTTCAACAATGGTTCTTCAAACTGTGCATTTAAAAATCGCTTGAAACGCCCTTGAGTTGGCTGGGTTGAAATTGGCGGATTGGTTGGAATCTGTGGAGAATCTTCTGTAAACAGAAAAACTTGGTCAAACAGTGCCTCTTCTTTGAACCACGCCTGCATTGCCTCAGCATCTCGTTTGGCATACTTGAGTGGCTGGAGGTTATCGTAATTGTTTATCCCGACTACAATTGCCCAATTCTTACCCATATCAGTGCTACTTCCGTTTGAATTTAAAGGTCATTGCACCTTTCCCGCCTGCTTTACCTCCGCCAATTCCAAACAGGCTGATTTGCCCTTCGCCATTGATTTCTACGGACAGTTCAATTTCATCTAGCTGTATTTTTGAATCAGGCTGGTCAGCTTCATCCAACATTTCTCTCATCGCTTGCAGAAATCCTTGCATTTCCTGTTTCAGCTTTCCTACTTCTACAGATTTTCGTCTGGTAATTACCACTTCCGTTGTTTCTGTAATTTCTGCGCCCAACCTTCCGCCTATGTCTCGGCTACTTCTTGAGCCTCTCGTCACTGTTTCATGACTTATTGCTGCTTCTGTTTCTTCTGTAATAATCCAGATTGTTTTTGGTGTAGGAGTTTCTGCTGTCATAATTTTTTTGTATATACTTTTGATTTAACTGATTTTCACCAACGCTTCTACCGTTGCTACTCTTGTTTCCAGTTGGGCTATCTTTTGATTGAGTGACAATGCTTCAGCACATTCCAAATACTGAGCCAAAGCACCAATCACCACATCAGTTTTGGATGTACCTGATTGTTGGGCATACTTGTTTAGTTTTTCTAGCAGATCCGGTGGCAGTCGAACAACAATTTGAGGCTTGACCATTACAAGTGATTACCTCATACAAGCATGACTTTGCATTACGATTATTGCGTAATCTCACCTAAATATGCAATAAAGCGCAGAAATTCTTAATTTAGCTTGTATTGCAACAGTTACGGGAAATACCCTGCACTCCGCAATTGCAACTTAATGCAGAGATTCAGCGCACAGTCAGGTGATACTGGGAGAGTGTGCCGGGTGCGATCGCTTACCTCAAAGAAGCACTGCGGACTTGGAAAGGCATTAAGTCACCGGAGGCTGTATTCGTCGTTGCTTGTAAGGAGGGCAGAAAGCCGGAAGCACAGCAGGCTAAGTCTCGGGTGATTACTTGTTTCGAGTGGGTGAGGCGGCAAAGGATTGTGATTGCGATGTTGGGGGAGGTTGTGTATACGCCGGATGGGGAGGCTGTGGCAGTGGTGGGAGATGATGCGGCGGCATCCGATGGGGGAGTAGGGTTTTGTGTCTGCAAAAATTTTGAAATAGTCGAGTGGACCGTAAGCAAAGCTCACCGCAATTGGCAGCAACTTTTTACTATCAATTCTCAAGGGTGTGAAGGCAAAATTTATTCAGTGTTACTAATCAAAGCCTTGACACAGCGATACTTATTACAGTATAAATGCGAAATGATATGTATCATTTATAGATTGTTTTAAATAGTATCTATATTGCCAGCTAGTAAAAATCAGATAAATAACTAAATAAAGTAGTGAAATAGGCTATCAAACAATATTATTTTTTTGTTATAAAAGCTACTTTTATTAGTATCTGTATTGAAAAATGTAGCGGTTAAACTAATGCCTGCATTGACGATAAATCAACGCCTTGACGCACTGCTGCCAAAGTTACAAGACGCACGGCTACTAAGTAACCGTGGCATTGGAAACGAGATTGGGTTTTATATTTTTGATTACGATGCTGAATATGAACCACTGGTACAGCAGTATGTTGAGCGTTTGAAGTCGCAATTGATGAGTCCACCTTGCCAGCTTATTGTGCTGGAAATCAATCTTTACAAAACTATCCTTGACATTTTGGCAGAACGGCGGTTACTCGAAAAGGCTTTTGATTTGGAGGCAAATAAAGGGAATGCAGCCTTAGCCAAAACTATTGCACCACTTGTCCGACCTGACCAAGTTATTGCCCATATCCAGAACCAGTTACAGGGTAATGAACAGTTAGTGTTAATGACCGGAGTTGGTGCAAGTTGGCCGCTTTTAAGGTCGCACACTATTTTGAATAACCTACACCCTATCCTCGACAAAATTCCGTTGGTGATGTTCTTTCCCGGTTCCTACGACGGGCATGAACTACACCTATTTAACACTTTTAAAGACGATAACTACTATCGTGCCTTCCCCTTAATTCCTCACAACAGTCCTGTTTATGAATATTGCTGAACTATTTCAAAAAAATATTAACCGGAACATCAATGGTGTCATCAAAGTAGGGCAGCAGGACGATGTGAATATTCGTCAGGAGTTGGAGGAGTATGTTGTTACTCGTGAACTAGATAAACATTTTTCTACTTTTTTTGAACGCTTTACTGATGCCCTCAGTAATCCTACTGATAAAATGGGCGTGTGGATTTCTGGTTTTTTTGGATCTGGTAAGTCCCACTTCTTGAAAATTCTTTCTTATCTGTTAGAAAATCGCCATTTGGGAAGTAGCTGTGCTTTAGACTATTTTGACGCTCAACGTATTCCTGACCCGTTATTACTGGCAAAAATCACTAAAGCAGCACAAAGTTCTTGTGATGTCATTCTTTTCAATATTGATTCCAAGGCAGATGCCAATAATAAAAACGATAAAGAAAGCATTACCAAGGTCTTTCAAAAAGTCTTTGATGAGCATTTGGGATATTTTGGTACAGTCCCAGCGATCGCAGAATTTGAACGCCAGTTAGATAAACAAGGTAAATATCAAGCTTTTAAAGATGCCTTTCTAGCTGAAAGCGGGTTGGTATGGGAAGAAAACCGCGATGCTTGGGGCTTTTATCAGGATGAGATCGCCACTGCTTTACAAACTAGCACAGGAATGAGTGCAGAAGCAGCAAGCCGCCTATTAGACCTAAATGAACAAAATTACACCTTGAGTCCAGAGAAATTCGCTAAGACAGTTAAGCAATATTTAGACAGCAAAAGTCCCCAACACCGCTTAATTTTTATGGTGGATGAAGTTGGACAGTATATAGGTGAAGATAGCAAGTTAATGTTAAATCTTCAGACAGTAGTGGAAGATTTGGGTACTCACTGCCAGGGTAAAGCTTGGGTAGTGGTGACATCCCAAGAAGCAATGGATGAGATTACCAAAAACAAGATTAAAGGCGAAGACTTTTCTAAAATTATTGGGCGTTTTTACCGTCCTTTAAATTTATCTTCTGCTAATACTGACGAGGTAATTAAATTGCGGTTGTTGGGTAAAACTGATGCTTCACAAACAGGACTAGAAGTTTTATATAACCAAAAAGTTGCTATCCTGAAAAACCAAATTACCTTTACTCAAGATAGTGCTGATATGCCGGGATATAGCAGTATGCCAGATTTTACTGCGGCTTATCCCTTTGTTCCCTATCAGTTTAACTTGTTACAAAAAGTGTTTACTCAAATTCGCCTCATGGGTTCTTCGGGTAAACATTTAGCATCAGGAGAACGTTCTTTACTCGATGCTTTTCAAGTGGCTTCCCAAGCAGTCGCCGGACAGTCTTTAGGTGTGCTAGTTCCCTTCCACACCTTTTATATGGCAATTGAAGGATTTTTAGATACTGCCATCAGCCAAGTTATTAATCAGGCTACACGTAACCCACAATTACAGACTTTTGATATTGACCTGTTAAAAACACTATTTATGGTCAAGTATATCAAAGAAATCAGGTCAAACTTGGATAACTTGACGACTTTAAGTTTAAGTCACATTGACCAGGATAAACTAGCATTAAGACAGCAAGTAGAAGCAGCATTAGGACGTTTAGAAAGACAAACTTTAATTCAGCGCAACGGTGATGAATATATTTTCCTCACCCATGAAGAACAAGACATTGGTAGAGAAATTAAAAATACGCAAGTTGATGCTAGTAAAGTTCTCAAAGAACTGCAAACATTGGTTTGGAATTCAATTTTTACTGACAAAGAACTAAAATATAGTCAACGTCATAGGTATTCATTTAATCGCAAGCTAGATGAACAAACCTTTGGACAGCAAACAAACGATCTGACTCTGCATATTATTACCCCCTATGCAGAAAGTTATGCTGCAATGCAGGATGATAATTTTTGTCTGGGGACTACGGGAGCAGGTTATGAGGTATTAGTGAGATTACGTGATGACCAACGCTTGCTTGACGACCTCAACACCTTAGTTAAAACAGATGAATATTTGCGTCTAAAAAATAGTAGTAATCTTACTCCCAGTATCCAAAGAATTTTAATAGCACGGGGAGATGAGAATAACAAGCGGCGTGAAGATATAAAAACTACCTTAGAAAATTTAATTGCAGGTGCTGATGTATTTGCTTATGGTAGTAAAGTTGAAATTCGTAACCGTGATGCGAAAAACTTGTTAATAGAAGGATTAACCTATTTAGTCAATAACGTTTATCAAAAATTGGGTTATGTTGCTAGTGGGTTTGAAACAGAAGAACAAGTCACTATTGCCTTAACTCGTGATAGCGAAGAACAAACAATTACTCAACAACCACCTAATGCAGCTGCTCATAGTGAAATGCGAACTTGGTTACAGGAAGAATCTCGTGTTCATCGCCAAGTTACTATCAGAGCATTAATCAATAAATTTGCTGGTCGTCCTTACGGATGGTCAGAACTGGATACTTTAGGAGTAATGGCAGAATTAGCTAATAAAAGTGTAGTCGAATTGCGACACGCACAAAGTAATGTCAATCTCCGAGAAAAAGACTTAGTTAAAATATTACGTTCTCGTCAAGGTTTAGACACATATACCGTGCGGTTGGCTGATGTTATTGACCCAGCAAGCTTAAAAATAGCTAAAGACTTAGCTAATGAGTTACTGAATGGAAATATATCTAGTGACCCTCAACTATTATTTGATAGTTACAAAAAAACTTTATCAGAACGCAGTCAACAACTAGAAGTATGGTTAACTCAAGCTCAAAATGGATTGCCTTTTGTGCAATTATTACAGACTAATTTGGATTTGTTGGGAGAACTGGTAACTAAAGACAGTGCAGCCGAATTTTTTGGTAGTGTTCGTGCTAAACGAGATGAAATAGAAGAACATATTGAGGATGTACAAAAGCTGCAATCTTTCTTTACTGTACAGATTAAATTATTTCAACAAGCGCGACAGGACTTGAGGAATTTAGAACCAGAACTGCGCCACATTACAGACCTGGAATTACTCAAGCGGGTGGAGTCAGTTAAACAAATTTTAGCAATGCCTGACCCCACAGCCAAGATTCCTGAATTAGCAATACTGCTTAAACCTGTGCAAGACAAAGTACAGGAGGTTTTGAGTCAACAAATCTATCAGGTACAGACTAAGAGTAAGGAAGTGCGGGAAAAGGTAGCCGAATATGTTACCTCTGCTCATCCAGAAGTTGCTGAGAAGTTAGACCTCAGTAGTATTACACAGGAACTTGAGCAGGTTGTTAATTCAGGTTCTCAAGTAGCAAGTATCGATTCTGCGATCGCACATCAAGCAGAGTTAGAAAAAATGCTCACACCCTTGCTGACAAAGGTAGACCAGCAAGCAGAGCAGATTGTTCAAAGTCAGTTACAAACGCCAGGTGATAACCCGACACCAGTAGTCAAAACTAAACCCATTGTTTCGGTACAGGTAGCAAGAGTTACCGCGAAATTAGTGCTAGAAACTCCTGAAGACGTTGATGCTTATGTCGAAGCATTGCGGAAAGAGTTACTAGACAAGATTCAACAAAATAACCGCGTCCGTCTCGAATAATCATCACCTTTGCTTCTGTACCTCAGCTTTATCATTTACCTGTGAGATTATGAACCGCACTGCTATTAAAAACTTCGCAATTTGGGCGCGTCGCTACCTGAGAGAACAAGTAACAGCCCGTGCTGCTCAATTTGGTATCACTCAGAAAAAAATTACAGAACCGCAAACTGTTTCTGGGGGTTTATTAGTCGCAGGACAAACACTCAACACTACAGAAGCAAACCAATATCAACAATTGAGATTACATTTAGATGATTTATTGCAACAACAAGAAAACGCCAAAACTCCAGCAGAAAAACTGACGAAAGCGGTAGATTTGTTAATTGATGAAATTGCCTATACCTGGTTTAACCGTTTAGCCGCATTGCGATTTATGGAAGTAAACGGGTATATTGGGCGGGTTTTGAGTAGTAGCGACCCCAATTTAGTAGACCCTGATATTTTGCGGGATGCTTACTCTATTGCGGAGATGGAAGAATTACCAGGATTGAATTTAGAAACTCTCAGCCAGTGGCGTAATTTTGCCAGTCGAGAACCTAACCCCGATGAGTATCTTTATCGGCGGTTGTTGTTAGCTCAATGTGAAGGTTTAGCCGCAGGTATTCCAGTTTTGTTTGACAAACGTAAAAATTACCAAGCTTTATTCTTACCAGGAAATATACTCAATCAAGATTCAATTGTGCGACGATTGGTGAAGGAAATTGCTGAAGAAGATTGGCAAGATATTGAAGTAGTTGGTTGGTTGTATCAGTTTTATATTTCTGAACGTAAAGATGAAGTAATTGGTGCAAAATCCAAAGTAGAAGCTAAAGATATACCCGCCGCAACGCAATTATTTACCCCGCGTTGGATTGTCCAGTATATGGTAGAGAATAGCTTAGGGCGGTTGTGGTTGGAGTCTCACCCGGAATCAAAATTGCGGGAAAAAATGCCCTATTTTTTAGAAAATTCAGAACCTCTCTCTAACTCTATCTCCCCTGTAGAGGAAACAACCAAAGAACCTCTTCTTAATCTTCTCCAACAAGCAGAGAAAATAAGAGTAAATAATTCCTCCCTACATCCTCCCCTAACTCCGCAAGAATTAACGGTAATTGACCCAGCTTGTGGTAGTGGACATATTTTAGTATATGCCTTTGATTTATTGTTGGAAATTTATAAGGAACAAGGTTATTTAGAAAGAGATATTCCGGCACTGATTTTAACTCATAATTTGTATGGGTTAGATATTGATGAACGTGCAGCACAGTTGGCGAGTTTTGCAGTTTTGATGAAAGCAAGGGCAGTTAATTCTCGTATTTTGCGGAAACCTCCGGCTTTAAATATTATGGCTGTGCGTTCTACTCGTGGGCAGGTTTTACCATCGGTTGCAGAATTAAATCCTGAAGATTGGCAACCGTTAATTGAGGCTTTTCAGGATGCGGATAATTTGGGAAGTTTGATTACTCCTCCAAATTTTGATGCTGAGAAGTTGAAGAAGCAATTAGATGATTTAGAAATCAGCAGTCCTATTTTTAAAGAAAGTATTATTCCTTTATATCATTTAATTTCTCAAGCTGAACTATTGAGAAACAAGTATTGGGTTGTGGTAGCTAATCCGCCTTATATGGGAAGTGGTTCTTTTAATGATGTAGTTAAAAATTTCGTTAATAAAAATTATCAAAATGGTAAGGGAGATTTATACGCTTGTTATATTATTAGAAATATTGAATTTTGCATTGATCATGGATCAATTGCAATGCTAACAATACCTAATTGGATGTTTTTATCAGGTTTTGAAGAACTACGTAAATCAATTTTAGAAACAACATTTTTAGAAAGTTTAGTTCATAATGGCCGGGGTGTTTTTGGTTCAGATTTTGGTAGTTGTTCATTTATTATTCGTAACAAGGTTGATTATAATGGATTAGGTGTATTTAAAAGATTATTCGATAAACAAGGAAGTGTAGCTAGTAATGAAGAATTAGAGCAAAGATTTTTCAATAACAGCGATTATTATACTAAACCTGCTGATTTTGTAAAGATTCCAGGGAGTCCGATCGCATACTGGGTTAGCGGTAAGGTTAGAGAAGGTTTCCAAAAAGGTATTTTTTTAGAAATAATTGCTACTCCGCGTCAAGGTTTGGGAACCACTAACAATGATAGATTTGTCAGATTTTGGCACGAAGTTCAAGTTATAAATATTAATTTTTATGCAGAAAATAGAGCCATAGCTTTAGAATCTTGTCAAAAGTGGTTTCCTTATAATAAAGGGGGCGAATTTAGGCGTTGGTACGGAAATAATGAATTTGTAGTTAATTGGTTTGCTGATGGACAAGAGATTAAAGAATACATAAAAAACAAAAATCCTAATGTTGCAAGAAGTGAAAGCCTTTATTTTAAAAAAGGTATAACTTGGGGACTAATAACTTCAGGTATATTTAGTTGTAGATTTATGCCAACTGGATTTATTTTTGATGTGGGTGGTTCTAGTGCTTTTCCAGAAGTTAAAAATCTACCAATATGCCTAACTTTTCTCAATTCAAAAATTAGTTATATTTACCTAAGTTGTTTAAATCCTACATTAAATACTCAAGTTGGGGATTTAAAAAAACTACCACTACTTTACAGTGACTTAACAAAAGGAAAAATTTTAGAAACAATTTTAAATAATCTAATTCAAATCTCCCGCCAAGACTGGGATAACTTTGAAACCTCCTGGGACTTCCAAACCCACCCATTATTACGCCACAACACCAAACACCTCAGCGAAGCTTTCGACATTTGGAAAAACCAAGCAGAAACGGCCTTCCGCGCACTCCAAACCCTAGAAGAAGAAAATAACCGCTACTGGATAGAAACCTACGGTTTACAAGACGAACTCAACCCAGAAGTACCCGACGACCAAATTACCATCCGCCGCGCCGACTTAAACAGAGATATTCGTTCCCTCATCTCCTACGCTGTCGGCTGTATCATGGGACGCTATAGCCTAGACAAACCCGGACTCATCCACGCCGGACAACCCTTTGACCCTGGGCTACACCAATCATTCCCCGCCAGCAGTGATGCCATAATTCCCATTACAGACCAAGCATACTTTGATCACGACATCGTTACCCGGTTCGTGGAATTTCTGCGAGTCGCTTACAGTCCCGACACCCTCACCGAAAACCTCAACTTTATCGCCAACGCCCTCATCCTCAAAAACGGCGAAAGCCCCCTAGAACGCATCCGCCGCTACTTCCTGCAAGAGTTCATATCTGACCACATCCAAACCTACAAAAAACGCCCCATTTACTGGTTATTCACCAGTGGTAAAAAACGAGCCTTTGGCGCATTAGTCTACCTGCACCGCTACAATGAAGACACCCTTGCTCGTCTCCGTACAGATTATGTATTAGAGTTACAAGTAAAACTTGATGGAGAAATAGCCAGAGCGCAACAACAACTAGACACCGCCACCTCCACCACCGCCAAAAAAGCTGCCAATAAACGCCTCAAAGAACTGCAAGACCAACAATTAGAACTGCGTGACTACCAAGCCAAACTGCAACATCTAGCGGATGCGCGTATTAAACTTGACCTTGATGATGGAGTAGCATACAACTACACCCGCTTTAAGGGGTTGGTTTATGAAGGTGCAGATTTAAAAATGGCAGATTTAGAGAAAGCTTCGCAGTGGAAACAGGACTTATTGAAACTAGCTAACCAATAGTGCATTACTTTGTTCTAAACCTTTGATGCCTAAAGCATAAATCAAAGACATTCAATAAAAAATTAGACAATTAGGCAATTTTAATCAAGTTATCAATTTAGTTCACTTAATAAAAACATCTAAAAATGCTAGACAGAATTAATATTCAAAAATTCAAAAAATTTGAGGACTTAGAAGTTTATCTTCGTCCATTTACGGTATTAATGGGTGAAAACAGTTCAGGTAAAACAACAGTTTTACAAGCTGTGAATTTAGCATTAAGTAGTTTTTTTATTCATCAATTTATATATGTAGACAATAGTAATTTCTTAAGAATCAAGGATAAAGGAGTAGGTTTAGCATCTTTACCTGGATTAAATTTTTCAGATTATCGAGAAATTTTTTACGCAAAAAAATCTGGCTCTAAAATTTCTGCCAATATAGAACTTGTTGATACAAAAAATAACATTTATAAATTACAAATTAGGTCTTTATATGGAGCATTTAATATTAAGTGTACCTCTGGAGAATTAGACCTCAATAATAATCCAGAGTTACATTTAAAACCACCATTATTTATTTCTGGATTTGTTGGGCTGTTATCATTGGAAGAACGTGTCTTCCCTGTAGCAATACAAGATAGACTTCGCTCTGGTCAAGTCAGTGCAATTATTAGAAATTTGTTACTTGATACTAAAGTACAATCACCTGAAAAATTTAACAGTCTTAAAGAGAGATTAAAAAGAGACTTTAATTTTTATTTAGATGATATTTCTTTTGATCCAAATCGAGACCTGAATATATCTGCATACTATAGCGATTTGTGTGCATCACAAAGAATAGCACTAGATTTTAACTCGTCGGGTAGCGGTTTTATGCAAGTTCTACAAATACTTGCACCCATTTATCGTTTTTGTCCTGAGCAAGCTTCAGTCGTATTACTTGATGAACCTGATGCACATCTACACCCTAACTTACAAGCCTCTTTAGCCAATACATTACGTGACATACAAAAGGAACTTGGAATTCAAATAATAATTTCAACACATTCTACTTCAATTATTAGAGCTGCTGATCCATCAGAGGTAATTCCTATTTCAGCAAAAGAAAGACAAAACAAACCTTTGGCTAACTCAAATGATGTAGAAGAACAAATCTTAGCTCGTATTGATAACTATGATTTAACGACCTATGATTTAGGTAAATCAGTAATTAGCGGTAAAATAGTATTTATTGAAGACTACAAAACAGATATTATTGAAGCATTTGATAAAATCATAAATACAGGATGTTTTTCAGGAGCAAACACCGTGCCCGTCTCCAAAGGTAGAGGGAAAGATGATAAAACTCCTTTTCAAATGAATAAAATTTTAAGTGAGTTTGTTGGGCGGGAAATTGAGATACATTTTATCTTAGATGGAGATGGAATTAACCCAGAGTGGCGTAATTATCTCGCAGAATATGCTTGCAAGAAAAATGTTATTCTTCATCAGTTACAAAGGCATGAAATTGAAAACTATCTCCTTAATTCCACATTAATAAATAAAGCATTAAAAATAAAAAATCAAGATAAAGAAATTCCAGATATATCATTTATACAAGGAAAAATTAGAGAACTGCTAAGAGATACTATTAGGCTGAGAGGTTACAATTATAATAAAACAATGGAAAATAGTATTTCCAAAATATCTAAACTATTAGAAATAGAACCATATTGCCGTAGTTTTAACGAAGTAGAAAGTGCATCAAAAAAAATATTAGATAGTTATGAAACGTTGACTGATATAGATAATCTATTAATTGTTGGTATGGGCAAAGAAGCCTTAAAAGCTCTTTTAAATTGGATAAATAGTGACTTGAAACTTAAGTTATCACGAAGTGCTATTCTTGAATGTCTTGAGCCTAACGATATTCCTGAAGAAATAAAAAATATCTTAGAACAGTTACGTTCTAAAGAATCTAAACCTGCTCCTACAAATTTACCAGTAATGGTAGAAACAGAGGAGAATGATGGCGAAATTAATGAAGAAGATAATGAGTAATTGTAATTTTTGAGGCAGTTTATTTACCCTTAGATTTTTTGACTACTGATTTAATTACTTGAATGAACACCAACCGTATCCAAAACACACTCCAAAACCTCTTCCAAGATTCCGCCCGTTGGCTACACTCACAAAGGCGGATAGTGTTTTGGTACGACCCCGACCAGCAATTTGCCAGCATCTTCAGCGAAATACAAATAGAAGAAGTCGAAAAGCTCGAACTTGCTGATACTCCCTTCACAGTCAAATATCGCTTACTGATCGAGTACCCCAATCAAAATTTTCTGCTTTATGCTCCCTTTCCTGAACCAGAACCCCAAGAAAATTGGCTTCTAGATATCCAAAAAAGCGGGTTAACCTTCTCTGCTGACCCAGCCGCTTTGATTTATGCCGATTTAGGATTACATAAGCGGCATTTAGAAAAAGTCATTCGTCAACACTTAAAATTCTTTAACAGTAAAAAGCGGGTTGAAGACCTGCAAGCAATGGCTATTTCTCCCGACAGTGACGAACGGGGATTACTTTTAGCCATGCTTTCTGTTCTCGCCAGTTTAAAAGTCCCCGATGCTAGTGCCTTGATCCGCCGGGTACTATTAAAAGGATTATTAGAATCTGATAATCCTCTATGGTCTGACATTGTACGGTTTATTTCCCCGGAAGCTTTCTGGGATGTGGTTCAAGAACACACAGGTTTTGCTTCCCCAAACCCCAGTTTAAATAAATTATTTGTCCATTTGCTCGTTACCCATTTTGCTAAGTCCTTGCATGGTGAGCTTCCAGCACAGTTAGCAGACAAAGTTATCACTCCAGGGCAACGGGCTTATGCTTTTATTGACCAGTGGATGCGTGACCAACAAGATTCCCCTGATTGGCAAAAATTAAGCGGTGAAATAGCAGATCAATTACATATATTTGATGTAATTGAAAATGAATCACCAGCAGTTTTATATGAAGCATCCAGTTTTGAAGTTGTTGATCAGGTATTAATTCGCGCTTGTGTGAAAACGCTGCGAACTGGTTTTTCTCAAATTTCCATTCCCGGAACAGGAACACCAACAGTAGAAATAACACAGTGGAAAGACTGGCTAAAAGCTCGTTATACTTTGATTTGGTTTCCTAATTATGAGAAAATTTACCAAGCATTAGAAGCTGCGATCGCAATTTGGGAGTTACAACAGCAGTATTTAGCAGGATTTCGCCAACCTGCCCCAGTTTTATTTAAAGCTTACGCCAGCGATTTATACCAATTTGACCAAGCATATCGCCATTTTATCCTTGCCAGTGATCAAGCTCAAGGCGATATCCTCAAAGCATTAATCGAAGATATAGAAAATTTCTACACCCAATGGTTTTTAGATGAATTAGGTTCAGCTTGGTCAGATGTTCTAGGGAACACTTGGGAAGTGGCAGACATTCCACCACAACATAGATTCTTTGGTAGATATGTATTACCAATTTTAGACCGGAGCGACAAAGAAAAAGCCTTTGTGATTATTTCTGATGCTTTGCGCTATGAAGTGGCCAGCGAACTAGCAGCAGTAATTAAAAAAGAAGTACGGGGTGACACTAACTTAGAACCCGTTTTGGGTGTTTTACCGAGTGTTACCCGCTTGGGAATGGCAGCACTTTTACCAGGGTCAAAGTTAGAATTAACACCAGCTAATGATGATGTACTGCTGGATGGTATGAGTACCAAAGGCACAGGAGCGAGACAAAAGGTACTCAGCCAAAATAGTCGTGCTGAGGCAACGGTACTCAGTGCTAAGGACTTGCTCGATATGAATACAGACGCAGGAAGAGCAGCAGTACAACCTTATCGTCTAATCTACATTTATCACAACGTCATTGATGCCATTGGAGATCAAGCATCCAGTGAACGCCAAGTATTTTCTGCTTGCGACACTGCAATTAAAGAATTGCTGAAATTAGTCAAAAGAATCTGCAATTCCCTCAATGGTACAAACGTGATCATTACCGCAGATCATGGTTTTTTATATCAACGTCATCCCATTCAAGAAGCAGATAAACGACCCATACCCAGCGATGAAGCTGTATTGGAAAGTAAACGCCGCTACTTATTAGCAACAAACCAAGTAAGTGATTCCACACTACTGCATTTCAGCTTACCTTACGTCACAGAAAATCTGTTGGCCATAGTCCCCCGTGGGACATTACGTTTTGCTGTGCAGGGTGCAGGGTCACAATTTGTACATGGTGGTGCATCCCTGCAAGAAATTTGTGTACCTGTAATTAGTTACCATCACCAACGGGCAGTCAAAGGAGATGAAGGACTAGCCCGAAAAGTGGGGGTACAGGTGAGTGCTACCGTGCGAAGAGTGACAAACAATCGCTTTAAATTAACATTAGTACAAACTGAAGCTGTAGAGGGCAGATGGCGATCGCGTCAAATTACAGTTGCCCTGTATGACCCTCAAACCAACACCCCGATTACAGATGTACCTAGAGCGAATTTAACCAGTACAAGCCCTCATCCGAGCGATCGAGAAGTTAGCTTAAGATTAACTGTAACCACTGCTAGTCCCCCCAGTAACGCCTATTTAATTGTCAAAGATGCAGATGACGAAAGCGAATTGCTGCGAGAAACATGGACAATTAGCTTAGGGATTGCCAATGACTTTGGCGATTTTTGATAATTCAATACCAAAATATTTACTTAATCCCCCTTTAATCCTTCTTCCTCTCCCCTCTTACCCCCAATGGATGACCTCAACAAAAAGCTAAACAGTATTTACCCTGGAAAGGTAGTACGGAAAGACCTGACAAAACGCATTAAAGAAGGTGCAAATGTACCCGTTTATGTGCTGGAGTATCTATTGGGTATGTACTGTGCCACGGATGACGAAACCACTATTGAGGAAGGTGTTACTCGTGTCAAAAATATCCTCGCTCAAAATTATGTTCGTCCCGATGAAGCAGAGCTAGTCAAATCTAAAATTAGGGAATTAGGACGTTTCACAATCATTGACCAAGTAACAGTAACACTCAACGAAAAAAATGATATTTACCAAGGTGAGCTAACAAATCTGGGTATTAAGGGTATACTAATTGACCCAGAAATCGTCAAGCTAAATTCCAAACTCCTGGGTAGTGGGATTTGGTGTATTTTGCAGATGGAGTACGAAGCAGGCACAAAACCTAGCCCCTTTATTGTGGCCAGTCTCAAACCCATTCAAATGCCGAATGTGGACATGGATGAAATATTTACAAGTCGTCCAGCTTTTACCCGTAATGAATGGATTGACCTTTTGATTCGGTCAACAGGGCTAGAACCAACAATAGTTAGCGAAGAAGTAAAATGGCATCTACTAGCTCGCTTAATACCTCTTTGCGAGAATAATTATAACTGCTGTGAACTTGGGCCACGTTCCACAGGTAAATCCCACGTTTATAAAGAAGTTTCTCCCAACACTATCCTCGTTTCTGGTGGTAAAACCACAGTAGCCAATCTTTTCTACAATATGTCTACCCGTCGCGTTGGATTGGTGGGTTTATTTGATGTAGTTGCCTTTGATGAAGTAGCAGGTATCAGCTTTCATGACAATGATGGTGTGCAAATCATGAAAGACTACATGGCTTCAGGTTCTTTTGCACGGGGTAAAGCAGAAATTACCGCTAATGCCTCTATGGTTTTTGTGGGTAATATTGATCAAAGCGTGGAATCTTTAGTCAAAACTTCTCACTTATTAGCTCCCTTTCCTGAAGCCATGATTGATACTGCCTTTTTTGACCGCTTTCACGCCTACATCCCTGGTTGGGAAATTCCCAAATTCAGCCCAGGAAATTTTACCAATCAATATGGTTTTATTGTTGATTATTTAGCAGAATGGCTGCGGGAAATGCGGAAACGCAGTTTTGCTGATGCTATTGACCGCTACTTTCGCTTGGGTAATAACCTTAAACAACGGGATGTACAAGCAGTACGTAAAACTGTCTCAGGATTACTCAAATTACTTTTCCCTGATGGTTCGTTTAGTAAAGAAGATGTACGTGATGCTCTGGTATATGCGCTGCGAGTGCGCCGACGGGTGAAGGAACAGCTCAAGAAAATTGGTGGGATGGAATTTTACGATGTTCACTTCAGCTACATTGACTTGGAAACAATGGATGAGCATTTTGTTTCCGTGCCAGAACAGGGGGGGTCAACTCTAATTAGCCAAGATATTCTCACTCCGGGTCACTTGCACTTTATCAGTAGTGGGGATAGCGGTATCATTGGTGCTTTCAAATTGGAACTGCAAGCAGTTCCAGGTAGTGGCAAGCTGACACGTACAGGCGTGGCCAGTGCTACAAAAATCAAAGACAGTTTAAACATTGCCATGAATTACTTTAAGGCTAACGCTCAACGGGTTAGCAGTAGCATCCACCCAAGCAATTGGGATTTTTTACTACAATTATTAGACTTACAAGGCACTGGTGTACCCCAAGAAAGTGGATTAGCATTGTTCATATCTTTGTGTTCTGCTGCTCTCAAACGCAGTGTACAAATACAATTAGCTATCTTTGGTGAAATGACCTTGGGTGGCACAGTTACCCCAGTGAGTAACTTAGCAGGTAGCCTACAGGTAGCTTTTGATGCAGGAGCAAAACGTATCCTTCTACCAATGGCAAGTGCGGTTGATTTAGCCAGTGTTCCACCAGAGTTGTTTGCTAAATTTCAAACATCGTTTTACGTTGACCCAGTAGATGCAGTATTTAAAGCGTTAGCAGTTGATTAAATGTCTAGCATCAGAGTCAGGTAATGACCTAGCCCATCAGCGAGAAGTTGTTGACGTAGGGGAGATGGCACAGGAACAGCGCGAATCTCATAATTACCTCGTGGTGATGTGGGTTGTAGTAAACCCGCCTTTACCATCACAAGTACCGTGTTGCTGGCAACTTTTTTATAAGTAGAGCTAGACCAAGCTGCCAAAATTGAGCTTTGATCTCGCTTCCCTGCAAAAAAGGTTCGCAAGTCGGCCGAAGTCACAACATAATTAAAACGTTTAATTTTGTCGAGCAAGACTTCAGAGATGAGTTCCCGTAGTAGACGATGTTCTCGCAGAACTAGGAACAAGATTGTCAGTCGGCGAGTGTCATAGTTGCCAGTCGCAATTAATTGAATGTACTCCTCTGGTACTTGCTGAAGACGCTTAAGTATAGCTTGCAAGGCCCGTTCACGAGAAACTTGGGAACGCAGTTGAAATAAGTCCTCTATCAAAACCTGCTGCCGAATATCTTCCTGAGTCGCACCTTTGTACATTAATTCTGCAACCGTTACAGTCTCGGTTAGAACAAAAGGGTAGCTAGTACAAGCAGCATAGACGGTTTCGGTCATAGTGGAAGCTAAAAAATTTTCTGCAACTGAAATCCTAACGCTTATTGGACAAGTAGTGTTAGGTTGCTGGTTGCAATCGCCTGGAGAAAATTCACCATCAATCTTCTTGGGAAGCTGAAGCTCGTTCCTTGGAGACGGACTTCAGCAATCATCTGCCGTAGCTGTTCAGAAGGATTTTTCTTGACCTTCGGATATTGCTCCAAATCCTCTGGCAGTATAACGGAAACGGAGATAGGGTTTGGATCGGACGCTGTTGGTGAAGTACGAGAATACCCAAACTCAGAGATTGGTAGCTGTGAGCGATCGCGCTCTAGGTCAATGTTTAGGACAAGGTGGACAATGTGCGAAAATTTAAACTGGGAACAATAACATACATTTGCCAGTTTTTCTAGCTACTTACGTACCAGTTTTTTCAGTACCAGAGTAGCTAGCATTTTCAAAAAAGGGCATCTAAACTTTGTGGAAGTTGAGTAAATGTTCAGTTTCCATGAGAATGTAGCTTATGACTTTCTTCGCAATTGAAAAATCTCTGATGCAACTCAATCAAGGTTTTCGCACAAGAAAAATTTGTTTATCTGCGATCGCCAATAGTGCCAGCAAGTCAGAAGTGCGATCGCGTGGATTGACCCCCCTAGCTAAAACGATGTGTCCTTGTCAAAAGGCAGACTACTAGGCTCTTCACAGTTTCGCAAGTCGATTTCCATCTGCTTGCGGCGTTCTAGATATGTGCGTTTAGAAGCAAGTAGTCTATTCATTTCTTGCTCACCAAAGTTAATCCCTTGTTGAGCGTATCTGGCGGACACTGCATTATAGTTATCAACATCAAGCTTTTTACGTCTTTCCATCTCATCTAACCAGTTTTCACTAGTTCCTCGTGCCAGTTCGGATTCTCTATATTCTGGCTTGAGAGAGCCATCAGGGTTAAACTGCCGCTTTTCTTCATCCGTGAAGAAATCGTAGGCGGTGTACACAGGCCACGGTTCGGGGTCGGTTGCGTCTAAGTCTTGTAGCTGTTCATACTCCTTCTTAAATTTCAGAGCATATTCAACGATATAATCTTCATCAAAACCATCAGAGCGTAATTCTTGAATGTACTCTTCGTGAAGATCACCATTTTGATTGACTTTCTTTTTATACATATTTAACCAACGCTTTAGTCTAGGCATATTGAACTCCCAAAAAATGTCGAACCTGAAATAAAGATATAATATATGACTTTAGAATTTAAACATTTTGACACTAGGTTAAATCAATGGATTCATACTGATGGCGATCAGAAAAATCCTAATTCAATTTTAACTGAAAAACTAGACAATACCCTATTAGAATTTTACTTCCCAGGCAGAGAATTTTCTTTTGGTCATATTGATGAGTATAGTAAAGCAGAAGATTTAAAAAATCATCCTGATGGAAATATTCTGTTACTGTCTTCAAAAACAAGGCTACTTTATGGTTCTCCAGAATGTTTACTAGAAATTGATAAATTATGTCCAGATAGAAAAGACAGAGGTGCTTACGGCTCTATTTTTTTAGGTGCTTGTAAAGATTCAATTCATGAAGAGTTGAATATTTTAGTTGTAGATGATTCTACCGGAGAAAATGGAGGATTACTGAAAAACAAAGATGCTTTTAAATTAGTAGGAGATTGTTATGGACAAATTGCAAAGGATGTTTATGATAAGTTAACTAAGCGGGAAGAACAACCAGATAGAAACTATCGAGTGATTCAGCATCGTTTTGGTTGGGCGGAAACTGATGGAGAAGATAAACAATATCGATTTGGGAAAGGAACTCTACGCCCTCATGATTTAGAAAAATTAACTTGGCGTAAAGGTACACCCAAAATAGATTTAATACTTCCCCTATCAAGTTTCAAAGGAACAGACAAGGATCGCCCTGGTGGAGCAAGCAAACCCCAAATAAAACCAGGATTATACCAGCAAAAAATCTGGCTAGGAGAAAAGTATCAATCGGAGAAAGGTCTTACAGCAATATCTCAACTGTTAGCATCATTCCCCCAAGGGATTAAGGACTTCGCTGAGGAACTAGAGGCGCAGGCTCAAAAATTAGCCGATAATCAAGATGACCCCAGAAAAGTAGCTCAACTTTACTGTGAGAAGTACGAGAAACGTAAAGCTTTTACCGAGTCACAAAAAACATCTTTAGAACAACAAATTACTTTGGAAGTTTTTGATGTCTCACTTGTTAAACAGTTAGAATTACTCACTTGGAATGAAACTGATGAAGAATTTGAAATAAACGATGGGTATGAGCAATCCCAAAAAGATGATTTATTGATGTATAAACTCATCAAAGCTGATTTGATTAGCGGACATAATCAGCTTTTAGAAACCGAGAAAGTTAGAAAAGAACTGAGTAGATTTGTTCAAAATGAATGGAGAGATATTGCCATTGGTAGAACTCTCACTTTTGATAGGGGGATGATTATTCCGTCCAAAGAACTGAAAAATGGTGAAATCTGTGTTCCTTGGATGAATGATGGTGAAAAGGTGCTAAACTTCCGTTCTCCCTTCCTCAACTCCAATGGTTTGTGTGTCTCTACTAATAAGCTAGTTGAAGATAGATTAGCCCCAGATGGAAAGAACTTAGAAGGCATTATCGTAGTAAATGATGAAGACCACAAGCGCATATTAGCAAGACTTGAAACTGAAGAAATAGCACCATTAGAAACCGAATCAGAACGCCAGGGGAGAGACTTTGATGGCGACTGTATTGGTGTAGCACCAGCAAGCAAATACCCCAACTTCACAGCCGAAGCAGAGTATAGAAACCAGCCAGAAAACGCTTATGCTCCTACTGTTAAGCTCAAAAAACAATCATTTTATCTACCCGATGGCACACAACCACCATTTGAAGAAATCGCTATCCACATGAGCGATAGTATCAGTGTCGGGGTAATTAATAATCAAGTTACCGCACTGGAGGCCTTAGAGTCAGAAATTGAGATATTAAAAACTTATGGAACACTTGAGCAGAAATCAGAATACTTAGACCAAGTTGCCAATCATTACCAAGGTTTATTTGAGGCTGAAAATTATCAGAAAGCAAAACCAATTAGGGCAGAATATAGACCATATATGCAAGCGTTTATCGCTCTAGCCCAAGAAGCGAGAACTCCCGAAATTATCCAACAGGCGATGGATGTTAACCGTAAAATGTATCGCCAAATGATTGAGGAGGGATGTTATCAAAATCAGATAGCGGTAGATTTATTTAAGAGTGCTAAAAAACCTGAAATGGATTTAATCAGGGAAAATCAACGCTATTTATATAGAGATGTTAATTATATAAAAGATAAAAAATCCCGAACTGCTTATTTAAATTCCGGTATCACAACTTCAGGATATTCACCAGTAGAATTATTAATTAATCAAACGAATAAATATTTTCAGGAATCACAGTTAGAATCACGTCCCATAATTCAGTTCCAGGATTTATTTAAGGGAGTGGAATTTACACCGCAGCAAAAGTTCGCAGCGATAGCAGCCAAATACGAGTTTGATCAACTGTTCAATGCGGCGGTGACAATGGAAAGGCGACGGGAAATAGAAAGAGGCCCCAGTGCTGTTATCCAAACGAGTCAAGGAGCGCAAATCGAAATCACCAATCTTACTCGCTATGGACACCCTGGTATTTGGCAAGCGCAGAGCATAAACCTGAAACTAGAAGCGATACCAGAAAAATACCAAACCAAAGAACGTCCACATACATTAATGGCTGTAGCGCAAATTAATGGGGAACTAGAAGAGGGAAAATCCGCATACCGGAAGTTGGGGACAGTCTCTGTGGAGTCGGTGGAGCAATATAACCTCAAACCAGGGATGTCTGCTAATAACACCACTTTGGTTGACTTAAAGCCAGAACTGAGCCAGGGACAGACCAAATTAATGTTTGGGCAGGCGTACCAACTTGCAGAAGCATTTCGAGAAAGTATACCAGAACAAGAGAGATTATCGGCGGCAGCAGCAGCGTGGAGTGTTGGTGCAGCTAGACAAGACGAACTAGAGAACAAAGAATCACCAGCAAAAGCACAGAAGAAAATACCCAACTTTGTATTTGCAGCATTTGGGGATGAAATTGTCTCCCGGCTGGAGCAATTGCAATTTACTGAGTTGAGATTAGGGACACTGGGTAATGAAGCGAATAATTTCAAAGAGAAAGTATGGAATAAAGAGGAGAAATACCCCATTGAAATTAGAGCATCCCATCATCCACCAGAACATGACCGTTACGGTTCAAGATTAGTGTTCGTGCAGGATAGCGATGGCGACTACAAGGAATATGCTGCTCTGAGCCGAGAACGAGGACAATTACCCATCGGGACAAAAGCACAAGTTAACTTCATACCGGCAGAAGCTGCAACAGCTAACGCCACCATTTCGCTACCAGGGCGAGAACCAGTAGAGTTTAATATCAGAGAACTGAGCAAGTTTTCTTATGCGGGGCAGTCTTTTCACGCCGAACCAGTGACTTTGGAAATTGGGAAGAAAAAAGTTAAAAGTACAGTAGTCAAGATGAAGTTAGATGGTAAAACTGTGGGAGAATTGGAAGCTAACTCAATTAAACAACTAGAAGCATTCAATAGTCTTAAAGATGGCAAACAATTAACACTGAAGCTAAAAACGATTTCCGGTAGTGAGCATGGATTTGTGATCGCTACTTCACCCAATGACAATTTATTAAGAATCAATAAAATTCACTTTTATGATTATAAAGGTGAAACATTCAACGATAAAGATTATCGGAAACTCACTTTAGAAGTACCACCCTCAAAAACCAGAGATGCAGTATTTTTGAATGGCGAACCGTTAGGAGTATTGCATGAAAACAAGTACAAGGAAGCACTCAGAGAATTGGGTGTACTCAAAGAAGGGAAAATGACCGCAGTAGAGGCGACGCTGCAAAGCAATTTTACGATCACGGTGATGAAAGTTGACCCCCAAACAGTTGAATATCCCGAAGTATGGACAAAAGAAAGTCAACCCAATTCGCAATGGGCTGCGCCCCGCTACGCTAACGCAGTTCGCAATTCGCAGTTAAAAACAATTGCGAACTGCGAATTGCGAATTGCGAATTGTTTTAGTCAGGTTTTTGGTCAACAGTTGAATAAATTGCAGCAGCAACAACAGCAACAATTTGCGGATGCTGCACCCATTTTGTACAAAATCAAAGAGCGACCCACAATTTTGTACGCTACCCCAGAAGATAAATTGCTGGGACTAATACAACTGGTGGTGGACAACCATAAAGTCGAAACTGTAACAAAATGGTTGACCGAAAAGAATATAGCGATCTCTCCAGTGCCAGCAGAAGATGTCCCTCTGGAAACTAAAAAAGGGCTTGCGGTTTTCAATGTGGTGAATTCATCCATTCCTGAATCTGTCTGTCAGGCGATGACTTTTAAGTTTGGTCAGGTGATTGAGTCTCAGCTTGAGTATCAGGAGAAAGTGCGATCTCTGCCTGACCGACCGAAGTATCTCAAACCACCACAGCCACTGAAAAAGAATCAGACCAGTAATGAACAAACTCTAGTTGTCACCCAGCATATTCAAAAAGATGTGGCGATGGCAGAGGTAGCAACTGGTTATAAGCTAGAAGAAAAGCAGCAGGCTCACAGCGCACGCTTTTCATCACCTGCGTTCGTTGTGACTGTTGACCACCTGCGAGAGTGGTACAGTGCTGCGGATAAATTAGGGAAACCAGAAGCATATAAACAAAGGATTGTGGAAGTTGCCAATCGGTATAAATCTGGGAGGCAATTATCACCCGAAGCATTGACGGCAATGGAAAAAGATACAGAGGAATATCAGTCGATTAGTCGGCTGACCAAAATTGCTCAGAGAATAGGTGACGTTTTGGGGCAACCTGGAGAGGATGGTTTTACTTGTGTGCGGGGGAAAATATATGATCTGGCGTTCAATCCCCAGACTAAGGATTTAGCGATCACCTACAGTGGGGCGCAGCTCATCGCTCAAAAAGATGGGGAGGTGATTTTGAGCGTGCAATTAGGGAAGGTACAGACCAATAAAGTAACCCCAGAAATTTTGCAGGTTTTCGAGGATGCTAATACTCAAATAGATAAAAACCAAGCCCAATTCAGAGAGAGAAATCGGGAATTTCACCGATAAAAAAGTTTAATGTGTCATTCAAACCCTATACCAATTTTGCTAATTTTTTGGTAAAGCCCCCGGAGTTATCAGTGGGTTCTACGCATGAAATCTCAAAAAATAATTGTTTTTGGCTTAAAGCTTGATGTACTTTGCCAGTAATCAGCCTTGTTAACATTAACCTTGAGTAAAGTCAGATCCGGTTCATCCAGACCTTTAGGAAACCACATTTGCAGTTGCGACTTCCATTTTTCTTCTATTTTTTTACGGTCTTGCAGCAGTTGTCCTGTACCTGATATAGAAATATATCTTTGTCGATCAGGTGAAACAAAACTGACATTGACATACTGATGGTGTTTAATTTCTGTTGCCTTATGAGAACTGCTGTAAATAAAAAACCACAGCACACCATCAGCGTCGATATTGCCATTAGTTGACATAGGGCAACTATGCAAACTTCCATCTTCATCAACTGTAGTCAACATCCCACTGTCAATGTCTGCTATCAGTTTACGTAGGTTCTGAATTTCTTGATCGCGGTCTATGGAAGAAGAAGTTGTCATTGACTTTACTATATTTCTTTACTTTTGCCTGGCTTAGAGTTGTTCACCACTATCAGTCAAGAGCTTTTCAACCTACTCTCCAGTGTTCACTTTTCTTTTGTTAATTACGTGAGTCCAAAGACAGAATTATTCTAAAATAGCCTTTTTTATATATGTCCATAGAGATAGGTTCATCAATTTTTGAATTAATTGGATTATATTTGGTATTTCTAGGTTTTCTCTCGCTGAAGCACCCTATACAGGCTTGTATCTTCTATGGCAGGCGGTTAAGCCGTCGCGCATTAGCACTTTGCGTTATCGTAGTGAGAAATACTTTGGCGTACATAGAACATCGTCGAAGTCGGCACGAAAATCAAGGTAGAGGCAGTTTAAGCGTAAGCTAGAAATAAAACACTTGGGTGCTATGTCGATTCCAGCAATTTCTGAAGCAATAATACGCCACAACTCAAACGCTTTATCCTACAGTTGTGGTGAAGAATATTACCGCAAGGGAGCAATCGCTGATCTCAAAAAACGAGGCAATCTGATTCAGGCAGAGGTAGAGGGTAGCGAAATTACACCATACCAAGTCAGTATTCGTTTTGATGTAGGCGGAATTACCTCAGTTTATTGTACCTGTGCTTATGATTATGATGGTTGGTGTAAACATATAGTTGCCACCTTATTAACCTGTTCACGTCAATTAGAGAAAATTGAAGAACGTCCAACCCTGGAAAAATTATTAAATCACCTTGATCTTGTCCAAGCACAGCGATTACTGCAAGAACTGGTGGAAAGTAGACCAGAATTAATTGATGATATTGATGAGTTTGTAAGTTTAATAAATTTGCCGAAACTGATAGAAAAACATCCTTCTAGCCGTCAAAGTAAAATTGATACATCACCTTTTCGCTCTCATGTCAAGCGGATTTTGCAGGATGGATTGAAGGAATTAGAGTATGGTACAGAAGATGACCCATTTACCGATGATTTACTGGCTGTAATTGGGAAAGCACGAGAGTTGGCGGAAAATGGAGATGGTAAGAATGCGATCGCTATTCTCGAAACTATCACCGCAACTTATGCCGAAGAATGGGACGAGTTACTAGATTACGGCGGAGACAGTTATTCCATTGCAGAACCTCTTGACAGCGCATGGACAGAAGCAATTTTGTGTGCAGAGATATCTAAAGGAGAAATAGTAGATTTGCAGGTGATGTTGGAATCATGGCAAGACGAAATCAGTGCTGACTTTAGTATGAGTTTGTCAGCATTGCGTCAAGGTTGGGATTACGAACCTCTGCAACAGATGATGCAGGGAGATGACACCGCAGAACTTTGGGAAAATGAACGACCAAGCTTTGCTGATGATTTAGCATTTATTCGCTTGCAAATTCTGGAACGCCAAAATCGTTATACAGAGTATTTAAATCTAGCTTTAGCAGAAGAAATGACTCTGCAATACCTGACGCAATTAGCAGCTTTGGGAAGAGTAGAGGAGGCTATGTCTGCGGCTAAAATCCTGATGGAAAGAGCAGAAGAGGGTTTTGCGCTAGCCAAAATATTGCGAGAAGATGGGTATTTAGTTGAAGCATTGGAAATATCTCAAGCAGGTATACATTTATCCGGTAACTGTTTATATGAATTTGCTACTTGGACAAGTGATTTAGCCCAAGGATTAGACGATAATGCCACTGCGTTAACTGCCAGCATCATTGCCTTCAAAATTAAACCATCATTTCGAGACTATAGAAAAGTGGAAGACTTGGCAGGAGAAACTTGGTTGACAGTCAAACAAGATTTCCTACAAACACTCCGAAGTCAACCAGATTGGGGAATTCAAGAAGCAAAGGTTGATATTTTCCTGCATGAAGGATTAATTGATGATGCAATTACAACAGTAGAAAATGATAGTTACTATGCTTCAAAATTGGTTCATCGAGTCATGGATGCAGCGGTTTTTCATCATCCTGATTGGGTAATTAATAATGCTTGCAAACGGGCAGAACCAATTATGGAACAAGGGAAAGCTGACCGTTATGATGCGGCAGTTAGTTGGTTGAAAAAAGTAAAAAATGCTTATTTTCAACTTGAACAAAAAGCTGAGTGGTCTGTTTATCGCTCAAAACTAGAAGCCACTCATGGACGTAAACGTAAATTAATGGAATTATTTAAAGAACTGAATAAATAAATAGTAAGCTGACGCACATCTAAATTTGATCATTTAGCACTTGAACCCATTTGCAGCCTTAGATTACCTTATAAAACTAGACCACGAACAGCTTATGACTACTTTTGAAATTAATTCCACAAAACTACAAGCACAACTCGCTAAAAAATATTTCGAGTTACACCCTTCTATACAAAAAATTATCCAGTTATTTTCGGTAATTTATGCACCCATAGACAAAAATTCCCTGGTAAGTTGTATTAGTAAAACAGGTGCGTTAGATGAAAATAATAAACCTTGGGGTACTAAAACCCTCAGTCCCAAAATTGATAAATTGGTAAAATCAGGTTTATTAGTACAGGAAATTAGATCAGGTCCTGAATGCCATCCTTTACTCACAGAAATAGCTACTCGTCATGCTGTCCAAACTGGACAGTTTGAAATTCTAGTCACAGCAGTGGAGGAAAAGCTACCCATACGGAAGCACTGGCAAAATGAATCTCGGATGTTCCAAAGCCTGCACCAGTGTATCAGAGAAATCCGCATAGGTTTTTACCGCCAAGACCCTGATTTTATTAATAAGCAAATTGAAGATTACCAGAAATACAGTTATAGCGAAGAAAAACTAGCGATAGAAAAGATATTAGAGCAGATATGCAATAATCCATTTGATGCAGATTGGCTGCATACCCTACCTCAAGGATTATTTGAAAGCTGCATATCTAGTATCCTGCTCAATGCCACATTAAAATTGTCTGCGTCCGAAGATGCGTTTACCTTACTGGAATCAGAATGCTCTACAGATGGAAAATATCATTCAGATTATTTGCACTTGATTTTAACAGAGCAATTGCTGTTAAGAGGTTGTAGCCAAGAAGCACAAGAGAGTTTGGAGAGGATATCTGATGAATATCAAGATAACGCTGCCGTTTTTTGGGGTTGGTTGAGTTTTCTGCGGGGAGAGAACGACCAAGCTATTAAATATTATACAGATGCTCTCAAAGCCCTGAAAAAAGCTACAGGCAAACGCCAAATATATTTCAATACTATAGGCGGCTTATTTTTCATCCTAGCATTATTAAAAAATGGTTCAGCACAACGCCTGCGAGAAGCAGAAGATTACGCCAATCTGATTTCCCGCCAATCAGATAATTGGCTGAGGTTTATTTATGCCAGACTGGAAATGGTACTGCAAGTCCAGCAAGGTGATATTACCAAAAAACAATTTGTAGTCAGTTCCCATATTTCTTCCGTAGAAGAAGAAAATAGTTTACAAACATTGTTTTGTTCACTATGCCTTTACTGGATGGATGCTGATAGTGCCAAAAAACGCTTACCTAATTTATTAGAGCCATTATATAGGCGATCGCTTGCCTCCGGTCATCACTGGTTGGCAATGGAAACCGCAGAACTCCTATCCCGGCTCAAACCAAGCAGTAACTATCATCAACAAGCAGCAACACTGCGAGAAGATAGCAGTTTCCATTCCATCGTAGACCTAATTCAACCCCAAGAAGCTTGGGAAATGTGCTTAAATGCCCTAGCAAATCTCCAGAAAGAATCACAAACACACCCAAAAGCAGAGTCAGAACTGCGTTTAGCATGGTTCATTACCTTCTATCCCAGCAGATGTGTCTTGCAACCAAAGGAACAGAAAGTTAATGCCAAAGGAGAGTGGAGTAAAGGTCGTCCTATAGCCCTCAAGCGTCTGAACAGTGGATTATCTGAGTTTGATTACATCACATCCCAAGATATGCGGGTATGTAGTTGTATTGAGGTATATAGTGAGGGCTATTACGGCAAAGTTGAGTATATGTTCAATGAAAAAGCCATCTCTGCCTTAATTGGACACCCGTTGGTTTTTTGGGAAGATACACCCAACATCCGTGTAGAAATTGTTAAAGGAGAACCGGAACTACTAGTCAAAAAAGAAAAACTTGGTCGTCTCACCTTGGAATTTTCTCCCAAGTTACCAGAATCACAGAATATTCTGAATATTAAAGAAACGCCAACCCGGATTAAAGTCATTGAAATCACTGCCGAACATCGACGTATTACAGAGATCCTTGGTAAAGATAATAAATTAAATGTGCCTGCGATCGCCGAGAAGCAAGTTTTGGCAGCTATTAATGCCGTCTCTGGCATCGTCACGGTGCATTCTGACATCGGTGGCGGCTCAGAAGGTGCAGAAGAAGTAACCGCCCAGACTCTCCCCCATATTCACCTCTTACCAGCCAATACTGGCTTGAAAGTCACCATTTTGTCCCGCCCCTTTGCCCAAGGTGGCCCCTACTACCGTCCTGGTGCTGGTGGTGAAACTGTTATTGCCGAGATTGACGGTCAACGTCTGCAAACCAGACGCAATCTGCCCGAAGAGAAGCAACTGGCCAAAAACGCTGTAGCCGCCTGCCCTACCTTGACGCGAACTGAAGAACAAGATGGTGAATGGATTATAGTTGACCCAGAGGAATGTTTAGAACTGCTGCTAGAACTGCAAGGATTGGGAAACAGCGTAGTCATGGCATGGCCAGAAGGAGAAAAACTACGTGTTAGCCACCATGCAGACCTGAAGGACTTTAATTTATCAATTCAACGTCAACAAGACTGGTTTGCCGCCACTGGTGAGTTGAAATTGAATAGCGACCTAGTGCTGGATATGCAGCAGCTACTAGAACTATTGGAGAAAACCCCCAGTCGTTTTATCCCTCTTGGTGATGGTCAATTTCTGGCTTTAACCCAAGCTTTTCGCAAACGTCTGGACGAATTGCGGATGTTTTCGGAAAAACATAGTAAAGGTATCCGTTTTCACCCATTGGCAACATTAGGATTAGAGGATTTTGTTGATGAAGTAGGTAAGGTAAAGGCCGATAAACACTGGAAAACACATATCCAGCGTCTCCAGGAGGTGAAAAATCTCCAACCAGAACTCCCGTCTACATTTCAGGCAGAACTACGTGACTATCAAATGGATGGATTCTGTTGGCTGGCGCGGCTGGCACATTGGGGTGTGGGTGCTTGTTTAGCAGACCAAATGGGACTGGGTAAGACCGTGCAAGCCTTGGCTGTCATCCTGAGAAACGCCCATGAGGGGCCAACCTTAATTATTGCCCCGACTTCCGTGTGTATGAACTGGGTGAGTGAAGCCCAGAAGTTTGCCCCAACCCTAAATATTATTCAATTTAGTGGTGCTAACCGCCAAAAATTACTGGATGGGTTACAACCGTTGGATATGTTGGTATGCAGTTACGGTTTATTGCAGCAGGAAGAAGTAGCGCAAATGCTCTCTGGGGTACAGTGGCAAACGATTGTTCTGGATGAAGCCCAGGCGATCAAAAATATGACCACTAAACGTTCCCAGGCAGCCATGAACCTGAAATCTAATTTTAAGTTACTGACTACTGGGACTCCCATTGAAAACCACCTGGGCGAATTGTGGAATCTGTTCCGCTTTATTAATCCTGGATTATTGGGTTCTTTTGAAAGCTTCAATCAACGCTTTGCTATTCCCATTGAAAAATATCAGGATAAACTTGCACGCAATAAACTCAAAAAACTGATTCAACCATTTCTCTTGCGACGGACTAAAAATCAGGTGCTAGAAGAGCTACCTTCTCGTACCGAAATTCTACTTCATGTGGAGTTGAGTCATGAGGAAAAGGCATTCTATGAAGCATTGCGCCGTCAGGCTATATCTAAACTCAGTGAAAGTGGTGCAGAAGCCGGAAATAAACATTTGCAAGTTTTAGCTGAGATTATGAAACTGCGTCGCGCTTGCTGTAATCCCATCTTGGTGATGCCTGATACTGAATTATCTAGTTCCAAGTTGCAACTTTTTGGTGAGGTGTTGGGTGAACTTCTAGAAAATCGCCATAAGGCATTGGTGTTTAGTCAGTTTGTTGACCATTTACACATCATCCGAGATTACTTGGAGAAGCAAGGTATTCATTATCAATACTTAGATGGCAGCACTTCCGTAGCCGAGCGCAAAAAAAGGGTGGATGCGTTTCAAGCAGGGAACGGCGATGTCTTTCTCATTAGCCTCAAAGCGGGAGGTACAGGACTTAATCTAACTGCCGCCGATTATGTCATCCATACAGACCCCTGGTGGAATCCCGCCGTGGAAGACCAAGCCTCAGACCGCGCCCATCGCATTGGTCAACAACGCCCAGTGACAATTTATCGCTTAGTAGCAAAGGATACTATTGAAGAAAAAATTGTAGAATTGCATCACCACAAGCGAGACTTAGCAGACAGCCTATTGGAAGGTGCTGATATGAGTGGCAAGATATCAACGGAAGCTTTGTTACAGTTGATTAGTGAAGGTTGAACTTCCCACTACGAGATTTATAACCTCCTACCACCATTTCGTCCTTATACAAGGACTTACTGATGTCTATCAGAATATAGTGAGTGGGAGGGTGAGAACCCCTCCGCTTCAGCGAGGGTGATGAAACCCGAAGTATGTTAACGAACGATATTGTGATTTTTTCATACAGTAATACCTTGGGCAACAAGGATAATTTTTTGATTTTTCTGAAAATTTGCTGGTTAAAATAATCAGAAAATCTGATGTTTGACCCATCTGGGACCCAGATATGATCTCCAGTTACCCTGGAAAATGTCAAAATGAAAGGTGTTTTGCCATCGCCACTTTCCACGGTGGGTATTTGAGATTAATAAACTGGATAATTTATGGGTAAGCAGCGTGTTCTTTCTGGAGTTCAACCAACTGGTAATTTGCACTTGGGTAACTACTTAGGCGCAATTCGCAACTGGGTAGAAATCCAAGACCAGTATGATAATTTCTTTTGTGTCGTAGATTTACACGCGATTACTGTACCGCATAATCCAGCGACCTTGGCAGCAGACAGTTATACAATTGCTGCACTTTATTTAGCCTGTGGTATTGACTTAAACCACTCCAACATCTTTATTCAATCCCACGTTTCAGCCCATAGTGAACTCGCTTGGTTACTCAATTGCATCACACCCCTAAATTGGCTGCAAGACATGATTCAGTTTAAAGAAAAAGCAGTCAAACAAGGGGAAAATGTTGGTGCAGGTTTGTTAATGTACCCAGTGCTGATGGCGGCTGATATTTTGTTGTATCAAGCTGATAAAGTGCCGGTGGGTGAAGATCAAAAACAACACTTAGAACTGACACGGGATATTGTCAACAGATTTAATCACCAATTCGCCAAGGATCAGCCTGTGCTAAAATTGCCAGATCCTTTAATCCGTAAGGAAGGCGCGAGAGTGATGAGTCTAACGGATGGGACACGCAAAATGTCTAAATCCGATCCTTCAGAGTTAAGCCGGATTAATCTTTTAGATGCACCAGATCAAATTGCGAATAAAATTAAACGCTGTAAAACCGATCCAATACGCGGCTTAACCTTTGACGACCCAGAACGCCCAGAGTGCAACAACTTGCTAACGTTGTATATGCTACTCTCTAGCAAGACCAAGGAAGAAGTCGATGCTGAGTGTCAAGATATGGGCTGGGGACAATTTAAGCCATTGTTCACCGAAACAGCAATTAATGCTTTGAAACCCATCCAAGAAAAATATCAGCAAATCATGGATGACAAAGGTTATCTAGAGTCTGTGTTGCGTGATGGTAGAGAAAAAGCCGAAGCCATCGCCAACCAAACCCTAAGAGATGTAAAAGCTGCGTTGGGTTATTCAATGCCTTTGTGAGTGATGAGTGCTGAGTAGAGAGTGCTAAGTAGAGAGTGCTGTTAGCGGTAGCGCGGCGTTTAGCCGGTGCTAGTTAAGAGTTTTTCTCACCTACTTCTTCCCAGTACCCAGTCCCCAATCCTCAGAGGTTCTTTAATTTTGAATTTTGAATTGAATAGTCCCTAGTCCCTAACAATTTCTCTTTAAGGTGGGATTCATAATACCCTTGAAGAGAAACCACTTATCAACATTATAGAACATAACCATAGCCCTAGCTATAGTACATTGAGTAATTTCCGTCAAGCCGCACAAGCGGGAGAATTTTTAGTTACCGCCGAGGTAGCACCACCAAAAGGGGGAAATTCCACCCACATGATTGAAATGGCGGCGACCCTTAAAGAGAGGGTTCATGCTGTCAATATTACCGATGGTAGCCGTGCAGTGTTGCGGATGTCTTCGTTGGTAGCTTCAGTTATTTTGTTACAAAATGGGATTGAACCAATTTGTCAGATGGCTTGCCGCGATCGCAACCGTATTGGTTTACAAGCCGACCTCATGGGCGCACACGCCCTTGGTATTCGTAATATTTTAACCTGAGTTCGGGTTAAGCCAGAAGCTAAAAAGCTTGTTCCGTAAGGATTAAGCATAACTCTAAGTAATAAAAGAAGCGATTAGAGATCAATCATTTTGTCAATAAGGTTCACAAATGAGTCTAATCTCAACAATATGCCTTATTGAGAAGAAATTAAAACAGAGCTTCAGACCAAACAACGAGGAATCAAGGGTTTTGAGGATTTCTTATCCCGAACTCAGGTTATTTTAGCTTTGACTGGCGACCCAGTAAAAGCAGGCGATCATCCCGAAGATACTTGTGGAAAAGCTGTGGAATCAATCCAGAAAAATTCGGCTAATAATAAGATTTACAAAAATTGCAACTGCACACTAGAATTTTAGAAAAAATCAAGCGATAGGGTTTTTCCTATCGCTTTACCCTGATCACCCCAAAATCCCAATCACCGCCGCCAGCACACCAGCAGCGCGCTCTCCCGTTGGTACAAACACCCGCTTGCGCCATTGAATAATTTCGGTGAAACATCCAACAGCCACAAGCTGATCAGCCAGTGGAAGGGCATCGACTACTTCTAGACGTGGCTCACCAGCAACATAAGAACGTCGCAAAGTTACGCCACCCGGCAACTGCTGAGAGTACCCTTCGTTCAGCACCAGTGAAACCAATTCTCCTGGACTCAACAACTTGTTTTTCATACCAAGCTGTTCTGCCACAGATTGAATATCTTGTGCATTGACCACGCGCCCCAGAACCTTCTGTCCATCCGAAGTTTGCAATCGGAACACCCGGCTGTTCTTCTGAGGCAGAATTTTCCAGATTGGTAGCAGTATGCCTGTCACAAGGTGAAGATAATCAGTAGTGAATCTGGGCAGTTCGTCTACCTCCTTCGACCATGCCGCAACAAAGGCCTCAGCCGAAACCTGCTGCCAAGTGGAAGATGAAAGCTTATTAACAGGTAGGCGCGTCTCTTTCTGTGGACGCACCAGTAGAACCCGTGGAACAACACCACCATCAGAGTCAAAGAAACTATGTGTAGGAATTGACACGGCCGCATTCCCAGACTTGGAGTTGATCAGAAATTGCCCCTGATACTTGCCAACAAACTCCAGCATTTCCTCAGCCGTTCTGATGTTGTTCCGTTGAACTCGCTCAATCTTCAGGTAATTGGTCACGCTACCAGTTTGAGGATGTGTATAAACCGATTCCTGACTATCAATGGTAAAGTGTTCAGCCCGAAGAGTTTCTACACCAACTTCAAAAATACCATTTGCGATCGCAGTTTCAATTTGTTGAGAAAGCAACAACTCGAACCTCTCGAATATGACATTCTGCATCCCAATCCTCAAAGCCAGCAGCCGATTGAGGAACTGTCGCAGAGGTGGCAAATCTATTTTCATACCGCCTTCGTGAGATGTTAGCGATAGTCCTGTCATCTGCTCGAATGTCCCTAGTGGAACTTCATAGAATCGACCTTGGAAGATTTGCTTGAATAACTCATACAGTGCGTACTCTGCGTACTGGGATTCAAGATTATCCTTAGTGTCGAATATTCCATTCCCCCCAGTCTGCCGTTGCCCCCGTGTCAGTGCGCCCAGGCTGTCCAGCCGTCTAGCAATCGTGCTGATGAATCGACGTTCACCGCGCACATTAGTAGTAACTGGACGGAACACTGGTGCTGAGGCTTGGTTAGTCCGGTGCGATCGCCCAAGCCCTTGAATCGCGTTATCAGCCCTCCAACCGGCTTCGAGCAAATAGTGCGATCGCCGTCTACGATTTTGTGCGTTGAGGTCAGCATGATAGCTACGACCAGTACCACCAGCATCAGAGAAGATGATTATTTGTTTCTCATCAGCCATGAATGCGGTAGTCTCCGCGATGTTAGCACCACTACCACGAGAATCCACAAACAAACGCCCAGAATCATCCTTGAGAACTCGCTTGCTACGACCTGTAACTTCAGCCACCTGTTTGTGACCAAAGTGCCACAGCAGTTGTTCTAAAGCACCAGGAATAGGGTCAAGGCTTGCTAGTCGGTCAACCAGGGCATCTCTTAAGTCCACAGCTTCTTGAGATACAATTGGAGAACCATCGGCATCAAAGGCTGGTTCAGAACGCTCATCTCCTTCAGAGGAAGAGTAAATCTCGTGTAAGTGTACGGGAAATGCACTCATGAGATAATCCATCGCATACTCACGGGGAGTTAAGTCAAGGTTTAAATCTTTCCATTCTTCTGCCGGAACTTCATTGAGTCGGCGTTTCAATAATTCCTCGTTGGTAGAAACTATCTGAATTACAACAGCATTACCCGCAGCTAAATCACTCTCAATTGCTTTGATCAGCATGGGACACTTCATCCCCGTAAGCAAATGGTTAAAGAATCTTTGCTTGTGAGATTCAAACTGAGACAATGCAGACATTTTGGCCATACGATTGTATGTTTTCGCACCAGTGATGTTACAAGCTTCTAGGGCTTTATGAAGGTTATTGTGGATGATTTGAAAGGCATCGGCGTATCTGTTATAAATACATTCCTGAGTAGGAGTGAGTTCGATTTCTAACATCTCGTACTCTACCCCTTCAAAGGAGAGCGATCGCGCCAGATACAGACCCAACGCCTTCAAATCCCGCGCCACCACTTCCATTGCCGCAATACCACCGCCCTCAATGGATTCCACAAAATCCTCACGGGAGGTAAACGGGAAGTCGCCGGTTTGCCAAAGCCCTAAACGGTTAGCATAGGACAAGTTAGATACTTTGGTTGCGCCGGTGGCAGAAACGTACACGACTCGTGCTAGAGGAAGTGCGTTTTGCAGTCGAAGCCCAACAATACCCTGCTGGGATGCTGCGACCATGCCCAGTTTCCCCTCTTGAGCCATTGCATTGCCCATTGCGTGGCACTCGTCAAATGCGATGGTCGAAGACCCACCTTCGGTGATCGCACCCTCAAAGTCCTTGCCAGCCCACTCAACAATTTGCTTAAGCCGACTTTTGCCGTTCTTTTGGGAGCGCATAGTTGAGTAGGTGCAGAACAGAATGCCGTGAGTGAAGGGGATGGTTTCACCTAGTTTGATGTTACTCAGGTCGATAATGTCCTTTTCAGCACCACCCAAAGCACACCAGTCTCGTCGTGCATCTTCAATAAGGGCAGAACTTTTGGAAATCCAGATGGCTTTCTTTCGTCCTTGATACCAGTTGTCGAGGATGATTCCCGCACATTGTCGCCCTTTACCTGCACCTGTGCCATCACCCAGAAACCAGCCACGGCGAAATCTAACGGCATTTTCTTCGCTATTCGCTGCTACTTTAATATTGTCCCACGAATCATCCACCAAGTATGAGCCTGACAAAAACTCAGAATGGGCTTGACCTGCGTAGATCACGCTTTCTAATTGTGCTTCTGAAAGCAATCCTTGGGTGACAATATTACTTGGGAGATGGGGTTTGTAGGTGGGTGCTGGTGGTGAAACAAGTGCTAGGGCTGCGCTTTCACACAGCAGCGACGGATGTGGTTTTGCGTCTTTGATTCTCAGCCTTTGTGGGCGATAGGTTTCGTAAAGGGCATCTTTCAGTCCTTCGCTGGCAGACCACTCGATGACCTCGTATTCCAGAACGACTACATCTGGGATTTCTGTGGAGGGTTCTGGTTGTGCCACTATGATACGTTTTGGCAGCTTAACCACCTTTCCCACCGCCGCCGCAGCTTTGGTAGTTTCAGCCTTCCACTGCAAACGCCCCGGCAACTGCTCAATCAATGCCAGTATTTCAGGCAAATCCAGGGTTTCGGGGATACACGGGATGTCAGTGGAGTCAGCCGGAATTTTGTCAATCACGGTAATTCGGGTTTCCATCGTCGTCCCGTGCTTGCTGTACACCTTGCCACTGACCCCAACCGACAGCACTACGCTAGCTTTCTCCTCCATCTTGACAAAAGTCTCGCGCCAAGTGGGATTATTGGGAGAAAACCAGTTAGCCGAAATTGTTACCAACCGCCCACCGTCCGTCAGCTTTTGTAGTGCTGAGTTGATATGCCTGGGTGTTGCATCGGGATTGCGACTGTTGATTTTGGGGGACGTAGAGAAAGGAGGGTTCATCAGGACTACAGATGGCTGAGTTTTCCCTGCCAGATAGTCGTTGATTTGTTCCGCATTCACAGAGAACAATGGAACGCCAGGAAACAGCCGTCGCAAAATCTTGCCTCTGTCTTCTGCCAGTTCGTTAAGCATGAGGCTTGTACCTTGGAGTTTTGCAAACTGAGCCAGAATACCAGTGCCAGCAGATGGTTCTAACACCAAATCATTGCTAGTGATTTGTCCTGCTAGAGAAACCAAGTATGCCAGAGACAAAGGTGTAGAAAACTGCTGGAGTTGCAATTGTTCTTCACTGCGGCGAGTATGCGTGGGACACAGAGACTCAAGCAGTTGCAATTGAGCCAGAGGATTTTCTGATAGTCCCTTTTGCCGCAGATATAGAATTGCCGCAACTTCCACAGCTTCGTAGGCATCTTTCCACTGCCATGCCCCCTCAGCCGCAGTGCCAGAGAAACATCGATTCATCTGCGACTGGATTGTTTTGGTAGTTAGCGGACGTTGATCAATTAAGGTCTTAGCTAGTTCTTGGGCAACATTAAGGATTGATTGCCCGTAATCCAGAAATGTTTGTAGGTCAAACAGAGAACCTTGTGTAGCGATTTGGCTGACCATAATAGATATATTAGTGTTTCACAAAAACTTGGCGTAGCCTTGAAGAAAGCAGTATCAAATCAAACTCAACTGCTTAACGTAGATTTCTGCGGAATGCTCACGCGCAATCCACTCAAACGCACATTCGAGATTGTTCACAAACTCTTGCCAGGACTGCGGCGGTGGGATATTGCGAGATGTTTGATCAGCCGCATACTTGTTTACCAAGTCAGCCAACTCAAGTAAGTGCGAATATGTATCAAAAGCCGCATTTCTGCATTTTTCGCGCACTTTCCGTTTAATACTTCCTGGCGATGTTTTCCAGAATATACTGTTGTGTAACTTGTGATACTCATCAGAAAGTGCAATCGCTGCTTGTAGATGCTGTCGGGCAATCGCAAAATCTGGGTCAACTGGAGCATATTTAAGCGCAACCACTAATGCACAGTACGCTGCTTGCATTTTTTTTGATTCTTCAATGGTGATTCTGAGCGACCATAAATATCAACTGGTCGCTCAATTGCTGATGTTTCTGAACTAAGCAACTTTCTTGCGTGATCTGCTGGTTTTTTGAGGCGATTTATCTTTGGCAGATTTGGGTTTAGTTGTAGTTGATTTCTTGGTAGTTCTTTTGCGTTTTGTTTGAACTTCTTTTGCTGGCGGTAGCAGTCTTAATGTAGGGAAGAGAAGTACATTTGATTGCATTTCGGGGCTATAATTTTCCGATGCTGTTAGTAACTCCCAAGGATCAGGTATTTGTTCAAACTGTGGTTTGTTAATGGTGATTTGTTGTGTTTCAGTATTTAATTGAGGTGCATTCACTGAAACTGGGGCTAAGTTTTGACTGTACCAAACGGCAAAAAGTCCGTTCACAAAATCAGTCATCAGCACTAGTAGAGTTGCCCAGAAAACAATTTCAATTAAGAGGGTGATTGTCGATTGTAAGTTCATTTGATTTCTCCATTACGATTTTCACAAACTTTTTGCGAAGCATTCTCATGCCTGTATATCCAATTCGTAATTTTCATCAACTATTAAAAGCAGGGTGCATCTCCCAAATTAAATCCGATATCAAAGGAACTGCACTCAAGATTTCTCCTTCAATAAGCTGACAAGTAATAGCAATATCTGTTGCTAATTCAGTTACTGTAAAATATGTATTTTTATCAGTTTCAAACCAGTAATCTCCGCGACCTAGTAGAGTCTGATAACAATCATCTAAAGCTTCTAAAAAGTGAGTATGATTGCCCAAAGTAATTAAGTTTTGTAATACCTTCTCACTTTGGTTATTTGTGAGAATTATTTCGTAGTTTTGCATTTTGAATTTGGATGAAGATTTTTCACAAGCTCTTTGCGAAGCATTAAAAAAGCCGCACAGATATAAAACTGTGTGGCTACTTACATCTAAATACTTGAATTATCTATTGCAAAAGTTAAGATATAAAAACAAATTAATCCCCTTTAAAAATGCCCAGCAAAACCATCAATGTCCGAGAATATACAGTCCGAGCGCACCAACGTACAATTCACACTCGCGTTTTCAACTTTGTTTGTAAACAATGCGACCAACCGACAACCAGAGAAACCTTTGGCGTGCGTCCCTTGTACTGCGAGAAATGCCGACCACCGCAAGCTCCCAAGAAATCGCCAGTGCCTCTGAAGAAGCGCAAGCCAAGACCGATGACATATAAGAGCGATGGGTGAAGTTTCTAGCTGACTAAATCAAAAAGAAGCTATCAAATAAGTATTGACAGCTTCTTTTCACTTAGTTTTTAATTTTTACTTTTTATATAAGTACGACGTTCTCCTCGACTAAAGAAAGATGCTGATTTTAGTTTCCAAGGGATAAAATACTCAATATCATCAGTTCCAGTCAATGAGATAAAATTACCTTCCAAAGTAATTGATTTTTCAATGTGATTAACTATTTCAACATTCGGCTGGATGATTTTAATGATTTTTTTAATAGACTCATTATCAATGAAGATTTTTGAAAAATCAGGACAATTAAAATCAATCCAACCTTGAGGGTGAATGGCACAGATTAGAGCTATATTTTGATACTTTCTGCCGTGGTAATTCTGGCAACCTACGCAAGAAATTGGTCTGGATAATTGTTCCTCTAAAGTGACATACTCCTACACTGACTCTTCTCTACGAGAGGCTTTCGCCAACGAGTACAGTGTAGGCTTCCAAGACAATCCGGCTATCGCTTAGGAGACTCTTGGCTTTAAGAACGGGATGCCCCACCGCTCTATTTTTTATATTTATCGCTGCATTATGGTCACGGTCAAGACTACACCCACAATTAGGGCAGTTGTGCCAACGTTCATGCAGTTTTTTAGGAACTTTCACACCACAGTTAGAACAATCTTGACTTGTACCAGACGCTTTAACTGGGATGACCAACAAACCAGCATTTTCGGCTTTGTTTGTCAGTATCGACAGAAAGCTTGACCATCCAGCATCAAGCACAGATTTTGCTAATCGGGTACGTGCAAGACCTTTAAAGTTCAAATCTTCAACCGCTACTACGTCATATTTTTTCAATAAGTTGTTAGCAGTTTTGAAATGAAAATCTTTGCGTTTATCAGCTACTTTTTTATGCTGCTTACCCAACTGTTTAACGGCTTTTAATCTCCGGTTACTCCCTTTTTTACAACGGGAAACACGTTTTTGAATAACTCTTAAACGTTTTTGAGCTTTCCGGTAGTGTTGGGGAATAGAAACAGTTTCTCCTTCAGAAGTAGTCAGGAACTCCTTTAATCCTACGTCAATCCCAGCCATTAAATCCGGGTTGAAATCAGGCTTTATTTCAGGAATCGTTGAGTCTTCCAAGCTTAAGGTTACATAGTAGCCATCAGCTTTTTTGGTGATAGATGCTGTTTTGATTTTGAACCCATCCGGGATTTGCCGATGCAAAACAACTTTAATGTTTCCGAGTTTGGGTAGTAATATTTTGCTGTTACTTACGCAATCAGGCTTGACCCTTGGATACAAAAAAGTTCGATAACGGTTGCGTGTCTTAAACCTTGGTCTACCGCTACGCTTGCCGTTGCTATCACCTTTTAAAAATCGGTCAAAAGTCACCTTGACTCGCTTAACTAAATCTTGTAAAACATCAGAGTAAACATCCTTATAATGTGGATGCGTTTCTTTAAGTTTAGGAAGTGTTCTTTTTTGTCCAAAATATTCTGGGTTATCCCTTAATTCTGGTAAGTGGCAAACGAGAGGACAGGCATTAACAGGGCAACGGTTTTGCTCATACCAGTTAAATCTATCTGCCAGCAAATAGTTATATTGAGCGCAACACATAGACAACCATCTGTCTATTTCTTGCGCTTGTTGATTTGTTGGGCGTAGCTTGTATTGGTATGCCGTTCTCATCCGTTTATTACCTCCTGTTATAGATATGATAACATGAACGAGGATACATTGAGGATATTTCATGAAAGAAGATTATTTAAGAATACGGATGAGTAAGCGAAGGATGGATAAATTGCGTTTATATGCTCAAATGAAAGATACAACTATGACACACGTTATTGAAGATTGTATAGACTCGTTAAAAATTCCAGATATTGATAAAAACTCAACTGTCCCTCTTCCGGTCAATCCTGCGGATTGATGTGGTCAAGGGACTTTTCGTTTTTATCTCGCAATTCCTCTCATCACCTCCCTTCGGGTAGGTGAGAGGCTCCTTGCTGTTTAAGCTGAAAAATTCCGTGTTGTACATATTCAAAAACTACTATCCAAAATCTTAGAATCTCTTTCAAAATTTACAGTATTTCTAGAAGTGCTAGGAATGAGTTTTGTTATCTCTGGCAGCACCTCCAAAAATAGAGACAGGACTTACGCAACTGGCCCAGGGCGATCGCACTCCTGCTAATATTCACCAACGAACTCAAAAGTTTTACCCATATCGTTCATTGTGATCGTGGGGAAACGATCAGCGAAATCTTCATAGTCCGAAACTTTACCGCCGCAGGGGTAGGGGTTTGCTTTCTCAGTTCTGGCAGAATTCCTAATATCAAAAAATCTCTTGATGAGCGCATTTTAAATTTTCTCTTTCACCTGTACCCAATCAGTCAAAACAGCGATACAGCAAGCAGTTAGCGTAGGGCGGCGCAAGCATTTTGTCTGATGCCGCGCCAGATATCCGCCTTCATCTCCTCCTTCTTGAAAAGTTACTGATAAGGGCGTGAAGATTTTATTAGCAATATCCAACGAAATCGATTTTGACCAAGCCATATTTATTTACCACCTAATCCAGTTAGTTCGTGAATGTGCCATTTCATGATGACATTTGTCACACAAAGGAAACCAGTTGATTCCTAGTTGCTCTTGCATAGTTTTAATTCCTCAATTTTGATGATTATTCAATCCATCGAACTTATATTTCAGATGAGAATTTTGGAGTAATTTTTCAATTCCTAAGCGGATTAGCTCTGGTGGAATCCCGTCCAATTTCAACTCAGTTTGGATAAACTCATCAATCGAATTGGCTTGAGTTTTTTCTAACAGTAGCAGCATTTGTTGAGCTTGAGTTTTTGGGGTGTCAATTGGAGAATTAGTCGGGGCCGTATTCGATTGTTTATTGCTGGGTGATTGGTCAATAAACTTGTGGTGATCGCGGTCGTAACCAGAGAAGTTTTTTAGCCGAGGCATAGGTAGCCACTCGTTCACCCCACCGTAATACACTGCTCGACCTACAGGAGAGGAAGCAGCAATCTCCATCACTTGTGTCGAAGTAATCTTGCGATCGCTGGGGATGAGTTGTGTGGCAATCATGGCATTGTAGGCAGGGACATTATCTGGATGAACTAAAGCCACAGCAGTTAATTGAGATCGCAGACCACCAGAAATACCCAAGTCATCAGTGTGAGGATTCTGCACCACAATCCAAAAGTGCCAACCAGAACTATCACCACAAGAACAGTAAGAGATAATTTTGTCCTTGAGCCAACCAATCTCACCCTTAGTATTCTTGAATTTGGAGCAAACCGCAGTACCTTCATCTAAAATGATGAGTTTAGATCCTGTGATCAGCTGAAACTCGGTAAAGCAATCTTTGATCCACTTGACTGCTTCGGCGGGGGACATTTCCAAAATCTTGGCACGTTTTAAAGTATCGACCCGACCAACGAAGTAACCAGTTTCTTTTTCATCACCCTTGGGGTCAACAAAAAAGATGTGTATGTCAGGATGTAGTCGCTTGATAGCATCCAAGGCATTACTAATAGTAATGCCCTTACCCGAACCAGGGACACCAACCCAAAGCATATTCGTCACTTTCTTAGTAATATGTCCGATTAGGTCATATTGGGTTTGGGGTGTAGATGTGTAAGTAGAAATTTCAGTGTTAACAGTAGGGCGAGCTTGTTGACTAGCGATAGATACTTGGGATAATGGAGTGATGGTCAGATTATTAGGTGAAGAAAAAGAATTATCTTCTGGGCTTGTAGCTTGCGGTAACTCTACAAACCGAGCTTGGGGGATGCCCAGATTCTGTGGTTTGATGGCTTGTTGAATGACAGTAACTTGCTGGTAGTTAACTCGTGGGTCAATTGTTACCTGAGCTAAATGCCCAGACAGTTGTTCACGAGTGGGAAACTGTCCACGTAGCTGAATAAACCAGTCGAGTAACCAACGGTAAGCGTAAAAACGTTTTCCAGACTCAACAGCACTCAAGTATTCACACACCACATGAGAGGATTGCTTGAGCATGGCGAACTCATATTTCTCCATTGGCTCTAGGTGGAGCATCAACTGGGCCAGTTCATTCTGAGAAGCAAAGTATTCGTCTCGCGCAACACTGTCACCCATTGCTGAGAGAAACTCAACAAAGTTACCGCGAATAAAGGGAATGGGAGCAAATTGGTGAGTATCGTTGATGTCTTGTACCACAGACCACAAGTAGCCCACACCTGCAACTACCGCTCCAACTACCGCTAAAGGAGATGTCGCATAGCAAACTGCACCAGTGGCTGCCGTCGCTAAAGTAATGAACTTGGCAAGGTTCATACCATTACGTTCATCTCTAGCACGGATGAGTAGTTGGTCTTGTCGCTCCTGTAACCAAGAGGCGATGTTGCCAGCTTCCAAATACTCAATGCTGGGATAATCGCCACGTAACAGTGCCGTTTCTTTTGTTCCAAGCATTGGTATCTTTTGATCCATCGCCTCCGTCCCTACTTAGTAAGTTTCCAAATGTTGTAACCAATCTCACCAGCCATCATTGAGGCGCAGTTATACGCAAAACAACCCAAAATTGCGGCTGGATTAGTGTAACGGAAAGGCCAGCGACCAACGAATGTTGTAGTGATGTCCAGTACCCAGAAAAACAGTGCGATCGCTCCCCCAGTATTGCGCTCTTTCATGCCGGCGCGTTTGTAATCACCCCATAAAGCCACGGTCAGGTCGATATTCCCGGTGGGTTTGCTACCTAGAGCATATTGCTTAGATTCCTCAAACTCCCTCCTAGCTTGGATTGGGTCTTTACCACGCAGGGTTCGTGCTTCCATGACTTGCACTAATGCAGAGATGCCAAAACTGATCCAAAACAGTGGATTAAATGGTAGTTGCAACCACCCAAACCAGCCAATCCATTCAGTTTCAAACCAAGGAAAAATGGGTTTTCCTTGAAATAAAACTTGCCAAATGCTATCGGTAGAAAGAAGTGTACCAATCCAAAAACCAATTGCTCCTACTAGTTTGTACCCTGGTGTACCTGGGGTGATGAATTGGGCAATAATGTGTGAAACAAAAATAAATGGCAGTGAAACTAGCTCAACAATCCATCTAGCTAAAATTTCCAAATATTCACCTAATCCCCGTTGAGGTTTATTTTGCGGATTAGGTTGTGGGTTAGGAGTAGTGGGTGTGGGATTGCTCATCTAAAACCTCTATCAGAATACAGTGGTGAATCATTGCAAGCACCACTAAATCGATATTTCCATTTCCATTGACGTTCTTCGATTCGCCCAATGCACATACCTGTCGAGTCATAAACAAAAACCAGTTCATCTTCTAAATAACCTGTAGTATCGGGTCTGGGATTACGCTTTGGAGTATCCAAATAATTGCGAATCCGTAATTTGCTAAAACTGGGACTAACTCCTAACTCGTTAATTTTCTCGGCTGTCGTTGCCCTTTCCTGGGCTTTAATTCGCTCTAATTCCTCAGATTGTTGAATAGTTGTGGCGGTATTGTAAGTGTTGAATTGGGCAGGTAATTTAGATAACCAAGGACTAGCGATTAAAGCCATGCCGAATAATCCTAGTAGTGCCTGTTTTTGGTATTTCATGCCTTAAGTTGGTTCATCTAAACATCCAGGAGACCTCCTACTGATTCGGAGTACCGAATATAGTGGTGGGAGAAATGGAGGGGAAATTACGAAACGTTCCTTGAAAATTTTTCGGCATAGCAGAAACCGTAAGAGAAACATCTGAGGGATTTCTAATTTCTTAGTTTGCACCATACGAGTAACCATCCTTTTTGTGAATAGCTTTACAATATTTGTGAGATATTCCTTGAATCAATCCCTTTTTAGTTGAGATATCAAAATTGCCAGTAGTTCTAACTGCGATTCTGCCAACATATACACCAATTTTTTTACCATTGGTTACAACAGCTTTGACAATATCACCAGTTTGAAAACCATTGACAAATTTGAATTGAGGAACATATCTATTCGGAAATCCAAATTTGTCAGTACGACATGATTGTCTAGTACCGTGACCGTTGGCTGTTATTAACAAAGGCTTGATACCTTTAGTCTTTAAAATTGGCGTTGATTTACCTACACAAGCAGCATCCAACCAATGAGTTTTAGGTAATTTTTGATTATTCCGATTGAATTTAGTTAAACCTCCTGAGCCACATTCGACGGTTAAACCAGTTGCTTTTAGAGCTTTTAGTAATACGTATTTAGTAGCATTAGCTGCCGCGGTATCGGCTAATGATTTCTTAGCTTGAGCTAGGATTCTTTGTAACTTGATAGGGTCTTTTTTGAGGAAGTCTCTAATATCTTTAGTCCCTTTTTTGATGTTGCATTTTTCGCAACTTAGGGCAAGATTTGTGATTGAATTAGAGCCACCTTTAGAACGTGGGTGAATGTGTTCAATCTGTAAAGGTACGTTTTGTACACCACAGTAAGCACACTGCCGATTCCATTTTTCTAGAAGATATTCTCTAGTTTCGTAACCAGCTAAAGTTCCTTGTTGATATTCTTTACCTTCGATTTCAGGATTACGCAACAACTGCATATCAAAACGTACTAATTCCTGACTAATCTCTCCAATTGATGCTAATTTACGCAATCTTTTAACCCAAGTTCTGATATTTTCAATCCGACTTTGTAGGCTCGGTGCTAGCCATCCTTGTGGGTGTGTTCTGTTTAAGAATCTGGGCTGACGATATCTAGTTTTACGATTTCTTCTACTACGTCTTAATTGCCTTCTAGAAGTTAAAGCATCTCTGATAACAAAACCTCTATGCTTTAATTCAGCAGCAAAAACAACTTCACCAGTATTATCGCTAACCAGTGCAATTCCTGTGGTTTTAGCACCAGGGTCTAACTTTAATCTGAGTTTTGTTACAGGTGAATCTGGTCTAGCTTCCTTGAAAATAATCGTAAAAGGAAAGCTTCTAAAAATTGCTGCTTTTTTGTTTCGTAATAACTGCCTCGCTTGTGCTGGATGTATTGGATTTAATGGTCGTTTTTCTGAATCAATTACAAATACTTTGGACATAATGTCCCTCCTTTCGGGTAAAGTTAGCTTCGTCAATGTTAGGGGTCGGTAACTATCCAAACGACACTGGTTTAACCCTTTTAAGCCTGTTTAATCGTTCGGTTCTAGAGCAGAGGACTAGCTTCGCATCCCCTGGTAGGTCTTGAACTCTTACCTCTAACGTAGTCAGTTAAGACTTAGACTGGTCAACTAGGCTCTTTCAAGCCCCAACTGTACCTATACTTAGGTCAGTTGCGGGTTGTTGACACTGTTCCAAAATCTTGCCAAAATTGTCAATTGTGTTAGCAATTGGCTCAGGCTCAACTACAACTTGTTCAACCACCGGTTCTGGTTCTACTTCTAGTTGTGGAGTCTCAAAGCCGATTGCATCAAGAATTTCTCTTTCCATCTGACTCACCTTCTATATTTATCGGAAAAAGATAGGTTCAAAACCGGACTTGCGTCCCGCTACGCTAACGCCTCTGGTGGGCGTTCGCGTTAGCGTCTCGTAGAGAAAAAATCCTTGTTTCGCGAGGTAAGTAAAAACCCCACCCCTTGTGGGTGGCTGAATTAATTGCGTAAAGCCTGCGGCATAGCTTCGCTTAGAGCGGAGCGGGACGTTAGTCCATTGCGTTAGCGGAGCGGGGCGTTAGCCCATTGCGAATTGCGAATTGATTTTATGGGAGAGTTTGAGTTTGCTCATCCAAGGTAATTTGGCTTGGTTGTGGGGCTTGTAGTATGCGGATTGTTATAGATAACCCCACACAGACTAAGAAAAACAGAAAAGAGATACCCCACTTATATTTGTCCCAAAACACATTCAAGCGGTGGCTTGGTTTTTCAAGAAATGTTTGGTCAGACTTCGCAAATCCTGTATCGTCTTGGGTTGCACAGACTTTTTTTCTCCGACTGGTAAATCTAACTCCTGACAAAATTTCAATGCGTCAAACTCAGGTGTAGAAGTTTGTGTGAGTGTTTGTATTTCGGTTTGAACTTGCGCTGAAGTTTTCAGACCGTACTCTTGGATGATTTTCTCCTTAGTTTGGGGGTTTTTAATGATTTGGTAAATGAGCGCAATTTCTTCTACACCTGCTTGTGTACGCTCTTGCAAAAATTGGACATCTAGTTCCTGCGAAATGTCGTCAAACAATTGCGTTTTGAAGTTATGAACGGCAAATGCTTGAGCAACCGTTGTCCCCGCCGCAATCTCTAAGAATGCTTTGAATGTTTCCTGTGTAATTCCTTGCGCTTGTAATTGTTGCACTGCTGTATTTATCGCCTGGCTTTGTAAGTTGCTCAAACTTCCTCCAGATCCTAAACGTTTGGCTTCGTCTATTACTGTCTCGGCTAGATTAAATAACTTCTCCAGGCGATCACTCACCTCTACATCAAATTCTTCTCCATTTGGATCAATACTTGGGTCTGTTTTGGCCAACTCTTCTAACCCAGCAATGATTTTCTCTGGGCTGTAACTGGCACTCAATAATTCAAACAACTCTTGGCGGGTGAATGTATCTTTGTTAAACATTTTCTAATTCTCCTGTTAATGGTTGAGTGAATCTGATCTGCTCAACTTCAAATTCTTTACGGCTGTAGAGAGCTTTATTTGTCGCCACAATTGCTTTAGCTAGTTTTAACTTATTTGTTCCTTGGGCTAAACCAGCAAAGATTTCTCCTACTTTTCCGACTACCCAAACTTGGTAAGGAAGAATTGGTGGCGATCTAAGGCTGTGTTCTTCGGCAAATTTCTTCATTTGTATTTGTGCTAGTTTATACTGAGCTACAGTTTGAGCCACTTCTTCCCAACGTCCCCAAGTTCGATAGCAAATGTCTAAAATCCTCAAAGATTTGGCATTTGTCATGGGTAAAACTAGGGGGTTTAATGCCGAATTTGTGATTTCTTGATTAAAAAGTTCTTCTCTCCATGATTGATTCATTCTAGGTAGTCAATAGTTAAATTAAGTTGGTCAATACCCGTGTCAATATCAGTATCAATTTGATATTATTTTCACTGTTAACAAACTGTTTATTAACAGTTAATTGACCTTGTTTTTTCATAATAAAAAGTCCAGGCTCTGTAAGCAATGGACATTGTTGACAACTTTGTTGATAAATTACTTTTATGGAAACGAATTATCAGCTTTTAAGTATTGCTTTGGGCAACTAAAAATATTGACTCAACAGGTTCATCTACTAATTCACCATTACTTTGGCGTTTAACTCGTCTAATTACGACACGTATTGGTGAATTATTCTCCGCCTCTGAAATTAAAAAGTCGGCATATTTATCAATTGCTTTTTTAGCTTCTTTAAGACTTTTCCATATCTGAGCCTCTTGAAGTAGACTTGTCATCCCAATAAACTCTTCATCATCCCCATCATCATTTTTAGGAAAGTAATCAATCGATAATCTTGCAGCATAAGCTTTAACTTCAGGTACTAAAAGCAGTGCATAACCCAGTTGTTCCTCAGCTTTTACTCCAAATCCTTTCGCCATTTTGTCTTTTCCAACGTTTCAATACTTAATTCAAGATATAGATTCATTGTTGATTAAGCAATGGCCAACAACGGACTACTATCTACAGGTTGCTTGCCTTCTTGAATCCAAATATTGTGTTGCATTGCTGCCAGAGCTTTTACTCTGGACGAAGGATTACGTCTTGTTACTTTACCGTGACAGGCATAAGCTGCCATTGTTCGAGCTTTGATTTTTAAATATTTCGATGCTTCTTCATAAGTCAATCCCCAAGTTTCACAAAATACTAATGGGTCTAACTCTTCTAATATGTATGTGTTTTGATTCATCAGCCTTTGATTAATATGCTTGTAGAGTGATTAGTTGAGACTTCTCTTACAAATTTATGATCGCTGGTTTCGGGTGATCATACTTTGCGCTTTGTTTTCTTTTACCATACTATACCGCACTAAGGTTTGCATCTATGACGTAAAGTGCCGTAATATCAAAAAACTAATTCTCACTTGTGTATGCCGAAACCAGGATTTAAAACAATTACCGTTCCTGAATGGATCATTGATGAAATCAAGAGACAACCTGATTATCGAAACAACCAAGCCGCAACTCTGGGGCAACTGGTCAAAGATGCTGTTGCTGCTCGTAGTGGAGACTTAGAAAATCCTAAGCTCATCGAAGGGCGAATACTTCACAATTTACCTAAATGGAATAGAAATGAATCTTGGGAGTTGGCATTGACTATTTTAAGATGGCTACAACAAAGTGATCGCAATGCAAACCACAGCCAGGCTAATTCGCAGTCAAAATAATATGACTGTGGAAGCAGATTTACGAGTCGTGAAGCGTAAAGCCCCCGTATTTTTAATCGGGGGATATAAGCGAATGACCGAATTTATTCGGTCGTAACATGGTATAATTACGTCAGAGAGTTTGACGTAAAA
>NZ_JAYGGZ010000025.1:0-40883 GCF_034931465.1 Anabaena sp. UHCC 0399
TTTCTTTTCTCCAACAAGGTTATTGGTTTTCTTGTTTCTAAATCTACTAATACAGCCGCATAGTTTTTTCCTCCTTTTAGCTGGGTTATTTCATCTATGCCTAACTTTTTTAGCTGAAGAGGTTTTTCTTTGAGTAAATCAGCTTCTTGTTCTTTTAATAAGGTTTCTACCTCCGATGCTGTCATTCTATTTCTAATGGCTGCACTCTCTACATTCGTTTCTAATACTTCCTTAATTACTTTCATCGCTAGTCTTTTTGTATAGGTTCTTCTAGTTTTTATAAAATCTAGTGACTCACTGAATACTGGACGACATCTTGTGCATCTCAATTGCCGACGATTTACCTTTAACAATACTTGATAATCACTCAGAGGTATATCTCTGACTGTATACCAATGATTTTGATGGATTTTATCAGTTGTATTTCCACACTGTGGACATTGACCAACTTTTAGCTTATTTTCGACTTCTATGACTATTTCATCATTAGTGATAAAGTCATAATTAATAACCTTGATATCTTCAAGATTAATAACTTTAGTAATAAAGTGCAGCAAGGGATTAGATGGCATATTTATTAAATCACTAATTATTATCTCAACCTTTTTTATATTTTCTAGTTCTAATTATTTTTGTATCTCTACCCCAGACTCGCTTTGAGATGTTTTTTATGATAGAAATATGAGCAGTTATCTATTTTATTTATACTATTTTATCATAACCACTCTAGGAGAGCCGCGATTATCTGCTACCACTGCATACAAAGAACGCTTGGTGAGGAAAAATTGGTGTGTTTCATGATAAATTTCTTGTCCCCCCAAATCCCAGATATTGACTCGAAAATTTTGCCCATTTTTTTATTTCAAAATGCCACTGTATTACCTCAATTCCTTTTGTTGAGTCTTCTTCTTTTATTTTGTAATTTTCGTCTTCAATTTTCTTGGCTAGAGTTGTTTTACCTGACACTCCTTCGCCAACAATTAACAACTTCGCTTCATATAAATAATCTGTACCTTCATCTGCCAATTGTCGAAAATAATCTCTGATTGCATCAATGCCTTCTTCAACAACTTCTAGTGGTGCATTTTTGATATAGTTGTCGCGTAAACACAGGGTAGTTAAATTTTGCAGGTGAGTGATTGTTTCTGGTATCTGTGTTAATCCGTTGTCGCGTAAATACAGGGTAGTTAAATTTTGTAGGCGGGTGATTGTTTCTGGTATCTGTTTTAATCCGTTGCTTCTTAAATCCAGGATAGTTAAGTTTTGCAAGCGGGTGATTGCTTCTGGTATCTGTTTTAATCCGTTGCTTCTTAAATCCAGGATAGTTAAATTTTGCAGGCGGGTGATTGCTTCTGGTATCTGTTTTAATCTGTTGTCGTTTAAATGCAGGGTAGTTAAATTTTGTAGGCGGGTGATCGCTTCTGGTATCTGTTTTAATTGGTTGTAGCTAACAATCAAGATATCCAACCATTCCAACTCAAATACCTCATCAGGAATTTCAGTTAGGCATAGTCCACTTAAATCTAATTTTTTAAGATGCTTTTCTTTCGCTTCTTGAATTTCTTGTTGTACACTTTGAGGTGTGATTAGCATCTGTTTGTTACCAAGAATTTTAGAGGAAGATGAGAAAAAACAGCCTTATTTAGTATAAAAATAGCATACAATATGGACATTCTATGTAATTGTGACGAAATAACCCCTCATAATTGTCAAGAGGGGTTGTTAATAGAGATTTTGCTATTAAGATGAGTTTTAGACTTTAGCTACCGCAGCAGATTTTGGTAGGTTAACTTGCAGTTTTTTAGACATTGCTTCTCTAGCTTGCATAGCTAAAGTATCATCTAAAGGTTGTAAAGTGATTGGCTGCTGATACTTTAATCGCAATGCTGTTTGAATTAACCAGTCAGCAACAAAGGGATTTTTAGGTAATAATGGCCCGTGGGAATAAGTGGCGATCGCATTTTGATAAAACGCGCCTTCTGTACCATCTTCACCATTATTACCTAAGCCATATACGACTTTTCCCAAGGCTTCCACTTTACCTAATTTGGTGCGTCCGCCGTGATTTTCAAAACCCACTAAATAGGGTTTGCTTCCTGTCATTGCTTCTAAATCTTTCGCGAGTCGGTTAGCTGTAACTTCTATAACTAAGTTACCGATGCAACGCTTGGTATTTTCGCCGGGATGGATGGAGACTAAATCAAGTATCCCTAAACCTTCAATGCGCTGTCCAAAAGCTGGTTCGTAATAGTGTCCTAAGAGTTGGGGTGAACCACAAGTAAAAACTCCTGGTGTACCGTTTTCGATTTTCTCGCGGATGGCTTCAGCTTTCGCGCCTTGCAAATCACGCATGACAATTTCTTGCTGTCTGTCTTGTGCGCCACCACCTACTATCACGTCTACAGATTTAATATCATCTGCTGTGGAGTTTTGGTCAAGGGGTAATACTTTCACACTGTATCCCCGCCATTGAGCGCGACGTTCTATAGTAATCACATTACCGCGATCGCCATAGGTACTCATTAATGTAGGATATAGCCAACCGATTGTTAATTCTAATTGTGGGGAAGTCATGGTTTTAGGGAGTAGAAGGGACTATAAGCTGTGTGGCAATATTCTTTTAGACCTAACCCCCAACCCCTTCCCTACAAGGGAAGGGGAGCAAAAATCAAAGCCTCTCTCCTTGCAGGGGAGAGGTTTGGAGAGGGGTTATCGCGTGACTATTACCTAATTTAAAGAATTTTTCTACCTGTAAGGACTTCTCTCACTTCTAGCATGGCTGAGTAGGTGGGGAGAATGTGCAGGGTTTCATCTGCTGGTGTGTGTTCTAAAGCAGTGGCGATCGCTTGCTTTAAGTCTTCCTCAACAATTAAATTTATATTACTCTGGGGCGATTTTTCACTGTAACGCAGACGTAAGGCCATATCATAGACGCGATCGCCACTCACTACTAAAGTCCCGCCACGTTCGACTAGTTTTTCTGTGTCTACGTCCCAAATCCAGGATACATCTGTCCCATCGGGAGTGCGATCGTTTAACACCATTAATGTGGTTTTATCGGTGCTTTGAGTCACAACGCGAATTGTCTCATTCGTCCCGACGGGATTTTTTGATAATAAAATTCTGACTCGTTTACCATCAATCACTAAATCTTCCGCACGTCCAAAAGCAGCTTGAAAGTTATTAATAGTATTGCGAATTGTACTTTCATCAACGCCTAATTCTATAGCGGCTGTGGCTGCGGCTAAGGTGTTGTATTTGTTGTATAAACCAACTAAAATTTGTTGCCATTCACTACTTACTAACACTGGTTGACTCTTAGTAAAACCACAACTAGGACAAGTGAAATCTCCTAAATGAGATAAATACACACCTTTGTAATCTAAAGAATGTCCACATCGCGGACAATAAATAGAATCAACGGCGTGAGGAATAGCTTCTAAATAATGTTCTGGTTCATTTAAACCAAAGAATAATACTTTTTGGGGTAACTGTTGACCGAGATAGGATAAAGTTGGGTCATCAGCATTAGGAATAACTACTGTTTCTGGTGGGAGAGTCGAGATAACTTTTGTCCACCGTTTGCTGATGGTGTCTACTTCGCCGTATCTATCGAGTTGATCCCGAAATAGATTCAAACACAGGATAATTTTTGGCTGGAGTGGTTTTAATACCTTGGGAACAATATTCTCGTCTACTTCCAGAATTGCATAATCAACATCCAGCGTCCCCACCAAGTTACTGTTTTCTAGGAAAGCTGTCATCAAACCATTTTCCAGATTTGCACCCGTGGAGTTATGACAGACACGAAAACCTTTGTTTTCCAATATCGTGCATAATAGCAACGCCGTAGTAGTTTTGCCGTTAGTACCAGCAATCATAATCACGCCGTTTTTGACTTGCTGGCTCAATAATTCTAACAGTCGGGGTTCAATACGGCGAGCGATCGCCCCTGGTAATACACTAGCAGCACCCAGACGCAGCGACTTTACCCCAAAGGTGACACTTTTCGCCACCAACACCGCAAACCCTAAACGCACTCTATCTATAAGTTTTATCTTATTACCCACATCCATACCCTAATTCTTTTGATCAATAGTCAATCGTCAATAGTCAATAGTCAATAGTTTTTCTTCCCCAGCTTTTCCCTGTCCCCTATCACCTGTCACCTATCACCTATCCCATAGATCCCCCTAGGCGTTATCTTAAAAAATAGTGGACGGGCGTAATTATATATCCAGCCCTGGTTGCCTAATTCAGCACACCTAACGATAAATAGTAGCTTGCAAGGTGCATTTTGATGATTAGTATCATGTTTTCTTTTTTACATAAAAAAAATGCTGACTGGCGGCGGTTGGTTTCCAAATGCCTGTTTTTACTGACTTTATTATTAATTGTTAGTACACAGTCAGCTTTAGCAGGTGTTAACGATGACCTTTATGATGGCAATATCTTCGTAGTTTATGCTGGTAACGGTTCGCTAGTACCACCTAAAGTAACCCTAGCGCAATCTTTAGCCGAACATAAACCAACGGTGTTGGCTTTCTATCTGGATGATAGCCGTGATTGTAAACAGTATGCGATCGTTATTTCCCGGATACAGGAATTTTATGGTCAAGTAGCTGAGATTATGCCACTTAATATTGACACTATCCCAGCCAAACAAAGCTATGAACCCACAGAACCAGGATATTACTATACTGGAGGTGTGCCTCAAGTTGTAGTGTTTAATCAGTCAGGTGAGGTAGTTTTAAATAAGCAGGGTCAAGTCGCCTATGAAGATATAGATGACAGTCTGCGAAAAGTGTTTGATTTATTACCCCGCACCGAAACAACACAGTTAAAACGCCGATCTTTTAATGAGTTCAGTAGTGAATTAGCCAAATAAATTTTGGGGTAGACTAATTTGGTCTGCCCTAAATTTTCGTACCGCCTGTTACTGTATTCTTCATCCTGTAAAAGCTAATGTTGAGATATCAAATTTTTTAGTCATTATTCATTAGTCAACATTCCAAGGCTTTTGACTAGTGAATAATGATTGACTAATGACCAATGACGAGTAGAGTGTGTTCTGATGTCAAAGGTTTACACTACCGAGGAACTAATTCAAATTTTGGCAGAAGAACGTCAAGCCTGCCTTAAAGGAGAACGTCTGAAGATAGAAGTAACAGTTTCTGGTAATCCTTTGATTGACCAGTTTATTAGAACAGATGGGCTACAAAAATTCACCGCCTATCAAGATTTTAAAGCTGCTATTCACGTTTATCAACAAGAAAATCAAGTTTCGGGAATTGTTTGGCGCGAGATGACAGTCAAAGGTAAAAGCCTGCGCTATCCAGAAGTAGATACCCAATTAATTGCCCTGGCTAATGATTTGGAAATAATCAAATCAGCGAAAAATTCTATTTTGAATTTTTGGTATGAAGTCACTGCACAAATGGATTTATATTTGAGTTTTAATAATAGTAAACAATATCAAAAAATTACAGTACCTGATGTAGAAAGAATTGCTCAAATAACAGAATGGGCTAGTTTCTCGAAGTGGGAAAATGCTAATTTTTTAGAGATGATTTTACAGATGGGATGGGGTAAACCAGAAGAAGCCAGTTATAAACGTGGTAGACCAAAATCAGGTAGTGAGTTTATTCATGCTGTCAATCCTGGTAATCAGCCGATTGGTTGATTTATAGATAGTTATTCAGATAACCCAACATTAATATTTTTGTTTCTGTTAAAAGCCGTTGACGCATTTCAGGATTTTGGTTTGTAGCTAGCCATAGCAAATCACCCACTACTTTCACTATTACCAAAGCGATCGCCTGACATTTTTCAGCATCTAGTGTAGGGTTAATTCTACCAAAAAAAGCCGCGAGTTCATCAACAATCCGATATTCGTACTTATCCATGGCCTCAATTGCTGGATATGTCATCAAATTCAGTAGTTGTTCATAAACCGCCCGATATCCCGGATGGCTATTCATAAAATGATCGAAAGCATCAATCACCCTATCAACATACACCTCTACAGGTAAAGTCTCTGCTTCTTGTGTGTGCAGTTGGGCAAACAACTGATACTCCTGTTGGAAATATCGAGTTGCTAAGGCTTTGAGAATAGCTTCTTTATCAGGAAAGAACTGATACAACGAACCTACCGGAACTTTAGCACGAGTTGCGATCGCTCGCGTCGTCGTCTGTTCATATCCCACCTCAATAAATAACTCCTCTGCTGCATTCAAAATGCTATCCACTCGCTCTTGACTCCGCAACTGCTGCGGTTGGCGACGCATTTTTGAGGCGTTGGGGGAATTTTTCGCTGTCATTAATTTAAATCTTGACAAAACATGAACGTTGTTCATATATTGAAAACGTGAACGGTGTTCATATTAATTATCCCCTCTTCACGAGTTTTTGTCATGCAAACCCTCAACCCTGCCACTATTCAGCCGCTTACACTTGATTCGGAAGTCCAACGGCAGATGAATTTCCAGTTTTTGACAGCGATGAAAGGCTTTTTTACATTACTCACAACAGAAGACAGTCTAGATGCCGTTGATGAACTGAGTAGCATCTTAATTCATAGCCGCGCTTTTGAACTGGCGGCTGAAGCTATGCAGATTAATCCCGATGTGGCAAGTTTAATCCAAGAACGTTACAGTCCTCCAGCCCATAATTTAGAGCAACTGTTGCAACTTCCACCTGATTCCTTGGGTTATCTCTACGCTTCCAGACTCAAGGAATTGGGTTTTGAACGTATTGATTTAGATATTGACATCAATTCAGATACCGCTTATATCGAGTATCGCTGGCAACAAACTCATGATATTTGGCATCTGATTACGGGTTTTAGTGCGAGCAGCATTGAGGAAATTGGACTACAGGCATTTTATTTAGCACAGTTTCGCCTACCCCTGGCTGGGATGTTAATTGCCAATGCTTTGATAAGCATAACTTTACTCACTCCAGAAGATTTACCCCAACTTCTCGAAACCATTGCCCAAGGCTGGATGATGGGATTAAAAGCAAAGCCCTTATTTGCTCAAAAGTGGGAAGATGCTTGGGAAAAACCTCTATCTCAATGGCAAGCTGAATTAAATATTCAACCATTGAACGCCTAACTCTATGTTGACAAAACCTTGCCATCTCTGGTTTCGTCTCATTCGCAAAACTTACCCCTGGTTATCTCTGGTTATACAGGGTAGACGCGTGATATTTGCTGCCAGTGTTGAGCAAATGCGCGAACGAGTTCGGTTTTGGATACTATTTTATAAGTTGGACTTTGCTAATCTGTTAGCGATCGCTATTGAATTAATTCAACCAGAATTTTGGCTTTAAATCTCCTGGATAGATTTTTCCAAAAACTGCTTACCACAGTCTTTGCAGAGATAGCGTTGCTTCCCGTGACGATGCCCATTTTTAGATAAGCGGGATGAATTACAGTAAGGACACATCATTACTTTCATTACCTGCTTCGCTGCTTGCTGTGTGTGAGGAGTCAAATATGCGACTAATAAAGCCTTAATTTCCGCATAACGCGCTGGTCTTTGGTTTGCATCCTGGCGTAAAGCATTCAGTAGTAAAGCGTTGTAACATATGTGAACCGTTTCTGCTAAAAGTTCGCTTTTTTCTACCGCTAAATCTGGATTCCACTGCCGAAAAAAGACGGCGAATTGTGTGACTAACTGCTCATTAAAGGTTTCATCAAATAACTGAAACAAATCTGGTGCAACAAAATACTGGATGTACACGACACGAGACATAGGATTTTCAAAGTATTCCGCGTAGGTATTCACCATGCGTTCAATAAACTCTGATAATGGCTTTTGCTTGTCTGCTGACTGCATCATCTGGATATTAATCTTTGTCACCTGTTCCATGTGACGAGTTTCCAGAGCGTGAAAAATTGCTAATTTATCAGGAAAAAACTGATATAGAGAACCAATCGCCGTTTCAGCCTTCGCCGCAATCATGTGGGTGGTTGCAGCTTCATATCCCACCTCTACAAATACTTCTGCTGCTGCTTGGAGAATTTTCTCTACTCGTTCTTGACTCCGCTTTTGCTGCGGTTGACGACGCATCAAAGTAGAGTCTGATTTTTTTCTAATCATAGTTGACAAACATGAAGAATATGTCGTATTTTTAGATTTAAATATGAAACTTTCGTCACAATTTTAATCTAGTGATGGCGATCGCTCAACGTTCGCATTCATTTCACATACCTTACTTGGGGGACTCCTATGGAAGCAATTCTGCTTGGCGCACCGTGGTTAATTGCTCATCGTTCCATGCTAGGCATTAACAAACCTTATAAAATCACCTTGAATGGACAAGACTATGTACTGTGGCAAAATCAACAAGGTGAAGTTTTTGCCCTTGATAATATTTGTCCACATATGCAAGCACCGTTATCAGATGGCTGGATTTGTTCAGATAGGGGTACAATTGCCTGTCCCTTCCATGCGCTAGAGTTTGATGGACAGGGAAGACTTCACAATGCTGGTAAAGTGGGAAGCCAACCCCTCACTAGTCCTTTGGAACTAGTGATTCAAGACGATTGTATTTGGACATACGGCGGCTATACTCCCAAAATTCCCGTCCCGAATCTCATCTCCACACTCAGTGCAGGTATGAGCTTTTTAGGTGTAGCTGGAGAAAAAAGTATTCGCGGTACTTTTGTGGACAGTATATCTATCAACTATGACTACAACCATCAAAACGGCACACACCGAGAGTTATTTGGCATAAAAGCCAATCGCATCCCCGTATTTGAGCATGATGGCTATCATGCTCAAGTTGTGCAAGAACTAGATCGTGCAGATAGTACCTGGAATGATATCCTCAAAAATCCTGTTGTCCTCACTGCACCCAAGACGTACACAGGCATATTAGAATATGCTTTCCCCGCACTGACAACTTTTCGTGCTGATTTCCCCATTGGAGAAGTTTTGCAAGTTCATGCGTTGTACCCAGAAACCGCAACCCAAACTAAAACCTTCGTTTTAGTCTATAGCCAACCCAAACACCCAATCTTCAAGCCATTAATGGGACGCTTTATATTAAGTGCAGTGGGAACAGTTGTAGAGCAAGATACACGCGCCATTGAAACATCTTATCCTCACCAGCCAGCCAAAATTCGCCTACCCAACGAAGAAATTATGTTTCATGCCCAAAAGCTCTATCGTGAATGGTGAGCAATAAATTACGAATTAGTAATTATCTCCCTCGCCAAATCTATCGCCTCTTGGGGTGTTGAGACTTTCCCCTCAGCTTGTGCTACACCAATTTCTGTCAGCAGTTGACCTACAACTGGCGATGGCGGAATATTTAGTGCTATCATTATATCTTTACCACTTACTAGCTGAGTGGGATGAGCGACCAGATCATCAGGGTTAAGGTAGCGGCTGATCAATGGTGCGTATACCCCGAAAGGATTTGTGCCAGACATCGGCTCTACCAGATTATCGTACACTAAGGCTAACAAAATTGTAGCCGTGAATACAATTCCTGCTTCTTGGAATAAAAAATACTGTTCTCGCACGGTATCAGCTAACTTTAGCTGAGGGAACAATTTCAAAGCAGTGGTGATAGCGCGAACTTCAGCGCGGCTATAGGTAAGTTCCTGTAGTTCGTTTTCTGCTGTTGTTGGCTCTGGATGGACAAGACAGGCCAGTTTAGCAAGACCTAACCAAGTAGTTTTGACTGTATCACGCACATAATGTTGTAGTTCTACACCTAGCTGTGGCCAATTTTCTGTAACTAATGTCGCTACGGTGTCAACTGTGGCTAATTTGTCGAAGCTTTTAGAAGTGGCGTTTTGAAAGAATGGTGCAAGTAACCCATCTTCCCCAGCCTTGGTTATCCAAGGTGTACCCTGAGAACTAGCTAGCAAGTAACCAATTTCTACCCGGACTCGTTCTGCGGCTACTTGGGATATATGCGATGCTAAAGCCCGGATAGTATTTTGGGTATTTGGCTCAATATTAAAACCCAGTTGAGCAGCTTGGCGATAGGCACGCAATAGGCGCAGAGGGTCATCTGCTAAATTGCTGGGTGATATCATGCGTAATAGACTCAACTGTATATCATCACAGCCGTGTAGAGGGTCGATGATTTTTTGGGTGTGGGGATTATAGGCGATCGCATTTATTGTAAAATCCCTTCTATGTAAATCAGTCTCTAAACTCTGTCCTTCCTGTTGAGCAAAATCAGCCGTCGCATCAGGAAACACCACACGAGCAATTTGGCGTTCAGAGTCGAGTAAGACAAAACCAGCTTGGTAATGATGTGCGATCGCTCTTGCTACCTTCACCGCATCCGATGGGATAATAAAATCAAGATCCCAATATTCACGCTTTCTACCTAAGATAGCATCCCGCACTGCACCGCCTACCATGTAAGCTGGTTGTGGCAACCATTCCAGACTAAAAGGCCAATTTTCAGGAGCTAAGTTAGCAAGAACAGAAGGGTACATCTTAATAAAAATCAACCCAGCAACAGGTGAATAAAGGTTTGGCTTAAGCTAGATTAACAATAATCAAGGCATCTGGAGTTGGTTCTATTATGTGTATTTGCGTAAACTGCCACTATGTAGATCGCTGTGTAACTTATAATGCCGTCGAGACACAGCACCAACAGCCCCACTTAACACAAACCCCAAATTTTGATCCCAATGAACCTTCTATCAACGTTAACATCCGTACTCAAGAAGATGTGATCGAAATGGAATGGGATGTGGTTGGTTGTCTCAGCTTTAAACAAGAAACTGGTAAATGGTCGAAGCTACGTCCAGGCGAATTAGTGCCAACTTGATGAAGAAAGTCAAATCTCATCATACAACAATCGGAAAAGTTTTTTAAATCACTTTTCCGATGACAACTTAGATTTATGAGCTATGAATTAAAACCATTTTCCATGTCCATAGCCATAGCCATAGCCGTAACCATAGCCTCCTGAGTAGTAGCTTCTCGGAAAAGAATTGTAAGAAGCTTGGGAATAAGAGCCACTGTAAGTACCAAATCCAAAGCCACTACTATAACCACCGCCGGCAATCAATTCTATTGTTTGATTAGTCAATTTATCAAGAAAAGTTTCAGCATCTTGAAACAAATCATGACCTGTAGCATAAATCTCATCAATTGTGATATTAGCCATCTAACTTGCTCCTGAATCAATCATATTTAACAACAAAATTAGTTAGACATAATGGAATGTAGAGAGGAATTGCATCAATACTTAGGAATGGCTGAATAAAAATACAAATAAATGATGGTAGGCGCGAATCAAACCGCAAAAAATAAATTTGTACAGCCATTTTTGCAGTTGCCAAATATTTGTGCAACATTTCTGATATTGTGTCTAACCTAATTCTGATGTTATCTAATTAATCGAATATGAGAAATCAAATAATTAGACAGAAATCTCTAATTTATGTCTTGAAGTTTGTAGTAAGGACTTTAATCCTTATGGATTGCCAGTAACTTCTGCATCGTCACCAATATCTCTCGGTAGGCGGCTCAACCGGGTTTTTAGCTGGCTGGCATTAGACGTAATCTGAATTGAGTAGTTGCATCAAGATGGCTTTCAGTTGCCAGCTATGCTATGGCTAGTCCACTGCATAAGCTACCCCTGAGTAGATAGTGCCTTGCGGAAAACAATCTTGTCCGCCCCTTCTGCATAGAACTCGCGTATACGTGCTTCCTCATCGTAACCGTTCTTTCGATAGAACGCTCGCACATACTCAAAATCTGGAGTACCCATCGTCTCTACTAGTAATACCCGCGCACCCCGGTCTGCCAAAGTCCGCTCTACAAAGAGTAGCAGTTTCGCACCACGTCCTTGCCTTTGGTGAGTCGGGTGGACGGCAATCAATTGCAAGTTCCATGTCCCGCTAGTCATTCGTTCGGGTTCACAGTAGGCTAATCCCACAAGTCCTTCATCGTCGTCTGTAATCCAGAATGGATGAGTGTTGCTATCTTTGCTCAACGAATCGGTCAACATCTGACGCAACTCCTCTAGTTCGTCGGATGAAAAGAGTTCGATAGAGTCGGCTAAGGCAATTAGTGCATCTTTGTCGTCGGGCATGATTGGTCGGATCATAGCAAACTCCAGGTATGTAAAAGAAAAAATATGACAACAGTTGTTATGTCGCAAAGGAAATATAACAACTGTTATGATGAGATGTCAAGATAATTATTTTATGTGGCTGCAAACTAAGGAGAGTTATGAGTTATGACGATCGCCGCATTGAAGTTGCTAATGCGGCATGGCGGGTGATTATCCGTGAAGGATTAGATCGTGCTAGTATGCGGGCGATCGCGCAGGAACTTGGCTCTTCTACGGGCGTTGTGACCCACTACTTTCGAGATAAAGAAGAACTCATCTTATTTGCTCTAGAACGAGTGTTTAAAAACGTCCTAGAGGACATGAAATTCTGTATCAAGGGACGGCAAGGAATTGACAGGCTAGAACAGATGATTCTTACGGCTCTCCCTCTGAAGATGAGTGACAAAGCCGATTGGAAAGTTTGGGTGGCGTTTTTGGGCTATTCAATCGGGCGCGAACATCTAGTTCAAAAACACCAAAAACGCTATGACATTTTACAGCAACTTATTTCTCAAGAGTTAGCTGACTTGCAAACAGCTAATCTGATTCGAGTCGATCTTGATGTAACTCTCGAAGCCAATGTACTCATCGCCCTAGTGGATGGCATTGGTACTGGAGTTGTCATCTGTCCTGAGCAATTCTCGGCAGAGCAACAACAATACCTTGTACGCCGACATATTAATGCTTTACTGGCATCATCTTGAATACTAAATAATCCCTCTCTCTATATTTTTAGATGGAGGGATTATTTTTTAGAGAACCTGGATTAGTGCAGGATAACTCTTCCATTGAAAAAGATGAGAAAATTTCTGCCTGATTCTACTTACCAGCCTTTATCTGCTTGTTCCAGGACGTAAGCTGCTACATCTTCAATTTGGTCAGGCTTTAAACGACCATTAAAAGCAGGCATGGCATTTTTACCCTTTGTTACTTGAGCAATAATCGCCTCTGCTGAGTACATACCGAACTGTTCCAAGGCATCTTTCTTCAAGGTTTTATTAGCTTGCACCAGATTCTTACCACCTGCATGACAGGAAGCACAGTTAGCACTAAAGACTTTTGCTCCATTTACACTGTCAGCAGCCAAAGCGGAATTACTGAAGGCAAAAGTGAAGATTGCTATGCCTAACAGTAAGATTGAAAAAATTTTCTTCATTTTGTGTTCTCTCTGCAACAAAGGCTTATTCAGCCCAATATCTTCCTATATAATTTTCAGGCGACTGAATTACCTGCGTCAAAAGACGGTCTGTCAAACTTCATGATTCTTTAGCTGCTAACTGGCTAATTGCTAACTCTGTGACGCGGCAAATTCTCCATTCGTCTAAAATCGATGCTCCCATGCTTCGGTAAAATGCCTGCGCTGACTCATTCCAGTCAAGAACACTCCACTCTAACCTGCCGCAATCTCTTTCCACAGCAATTTGAGCTAATTTTATCAGCAGTGCTTTGCCAATGCCTTGCCGCCGATACTCTGGTAAAACAAACAAGTCTTCAAGATAAAGCCCTGGTTTAGTCAAAAAGGTTGAGTAATTATGAAAAAATAGCGCAAAACCTACAGCTTTACCTGAGTATTCGGCTAATATTGCCTCTACATACTTTCGTGAGCCAAATAAATGCTCCTGTAATGCGGAAACATCGCCAGTTACAGCATGAGATAGTTTTTCGTACTCCGCTAGCCCTTGAATTAAGCCAAATAGTGCTTTGCTATCATCAGGTTCAGCAAAACGCACAATTAAATCACCATGTACAGTCATGAGTCTATGGTCAATAGTCCATAGTCATTAGTCCATAGTCAACACTCAATAGTCAACACTCAACAGTCATTAGTTTTTCTCCCCCTGCTCCCTGCTCCCTGCCCCGTGCCTTCAAATCAGCCAGCCCTTGAGACGTTTAGCTATATGAGGGCGGCGTAATTTCCGCATAGCTTTACTTTGAATTTGGCGCACTCGTTCACGGGAGAGATTGAACATATTACCCACTTCTTCTAGGGTGCAGGGTTCGCTACTTGTCAAACCATAGCGGAGAGAAATCACATCTTTTTCCCGTGGGGTAAGAACATCTCCTAAAACCTCCCAAATCTCCTGACGCATCATGTTTTCATTCATTTTTGCTTCAGGAGACAAGTTGTCTTCATCTTCTAATAAATCCATCAGTTCCGTGTCTTCTTCTTTACCGACACGGTGGTTGAGAGAAAGTGCTTGTCTTCTTAACTGTTGCAGTTGGCGCAGTTGTTGGACACTGATTTCCAACGCTTCAGCCATTTCTGCTTCGGAGGGGTTGCGGCGGAGTTTTTGCTTGAGTTCCCGTTGGGCTTTTTTGAGTTTATTAAGTTTTTCTACGATGTGGATGGGTAGACGGATAGTTCTGGCATCATTAGCGATCGCTCTGGTAATGGCTTGTCTAATCCACCAATAAGCGTAGGTAGAAAATTTATATCCTTTATCGGGATCAAATTTTTCTGTCGCCCGATTTAAACCCATTGCCCCTTCTTGGATTAAATCTAGAAAAGGAACTCCCCGATTTAAATATCTCTTCGCAATTGATACTACTAATCTCAAGTTCGAGCGAATCATTTTCCGCTTGGCAACTCGACCTTGATATAAACGATGTTCTAGCTGCTTTTCTGTAACTTCTAATCGTGCAGCTATTTGCGCTTTGGTAGGTTGCTCTGCTAATTCTAATTGCAGAGCATCTTGTAAATCTTTGACGTCTTCTAAAAATTTGACTCGCCTAGCTAACTCTACCTCTTCATCAGGTTTGAGTAATGGGTAGCGTGCCATTTCTTTAAAAAATGCACCTACAGCATCATCATGCTCGGTTTTATTATACCCAGAAGGACGAGCAGCTGCCATTTGATCCCCATCCCGCTCATCTGACTCCAGATGTTCTACGGTTGGGACTTCTTCTTCTATGACTAGTTCCAAACTGTCAAGATTTTCTTCTGCCTGTTCAACAGTATTCTCAAGTATTTCCATTGTTCCCAATTCAGCAATATTCATAGTTTCCTTGAGGGATTGTTGCTTGGTTTGGTACATAATTTAATGGCAGCTGTTCACTAATAATAATTGACAGTTCCCTAAGTATGAATGCACCTGTTTAATCTCAAAACCCAGCCTGATGCGAATTTATTGATAGAAGTTAAAATTAATTTTTAATTGACAGTTATTTGTTGCCACTAACTTGAACTTCTCCATCATATTAGTTTTGCACCCAAATTTTATTTTCTTCAGTCACAACATATATACACTTATTGTTTTATTAATTTCCGAATCTGTCAAACCCCTTAAACCTTTATCAATTTGCACAATTTAGATAAAATACCGTTAGATATCACAGAATTTGAACTTTTGTAAATGTTTTGGGTGTTTAATTGAGATTTATGAAATTAATCGTCGTAGTTGTGGGTTTGGAGTTATCAGGTGACGATAAAAATTATTAATGCTAATAATCAGGCAATTTACTATTTCCAAAAAAATGTTTGTATAAAAGCATCTCATATATAGAAAGGATTGAATATCTATCAACGGGCTGAAAAACGCTATTCCCTATTTAGTAAATAGATAAACTATTTCGGAAATCTTCAGGGATATAGTTTGATTTTTTATAGTAGACTTCAAATATTTATTGCACGTATGGGTGAGTTCAATTTGTCTAGTAGATTACATAAGAGGAAACTTATCAAGTATTATGGGTGATAAAAGTATTGTGAAATACAATTTACTTCGACAGGAGGAAAATTTTATATTTGGCGATTTCAGCGAATTTTGCTGTTCTAGTTCACACAAATAAGAATATTTATCTTTACATTTTAGACATTATGTATATTAACAACGTAAATTCACATAATTTGGTGGTTCATGAGACTACGGACTTTTACCGAACATCAACTAATAGAAATCGCTACGTCGAAGTCTTAGTAGATTGTCCAGGGAATACAGGACTGTTTACTTACCGTTTACCAGCCCAACTAGAAATTCAACCAGGAGACATATTAAGTGTACCTTTTGGCGCACAACAATTAGGCGCGATCGCAGTTAGATTATTGAGCCAACCCAACATTGATATACCACTAGAAAAAATCCGGGAAGTAGAAGATGTAGTCAGTTCGGCTTTTTTTAGCAGTGCTTATTGGGAATTGTTAAATAAAGTAGCATCATATTACTATACACCTTTAATTCAAGTGATACGAGTGGCATTACCACCTGGATTATTAGGGCGATCGCAACGTCGTATCCGGTTAATTATCAAACAAAAAGACCTATTAACTTCTACTGCTTTTTTGAGTCCAACAGCGCAGCAAATTCTTAAACTTTTGCAGGCTCAATCAGCAGGGGATTATAGTTTCGCTTATTTACAACAAAAAGTCAAATCTGCCTATCGGGGAGTGAGGGAATTGCTGCGAATTGGTTTAGTAGAAAGCTATTTAGAACCTCCGCGCACAACTCGACCAAAAAGACAAAAAGCAGTGATATTAATTGACACCATAGAGAGAGATATAACCACGCGACAGAGAGAAATTTTAGAAGTATTGCGAAAACGTGGCGGTGAGTTGTGGCAAAGTGAATTATTGCAAATTACTAACGCCAGTTCCTCTGTCCTCAAGACGATGGAACAAAAAGGTTACATTGTTATAGAAGAACGGGAAATATTACGAAGAGAACAAGGTCAAGCATTAGCTTTAGATACATCAAAATCATTAAATCTAGCCCAAGCCAATGCCTTAGAAACCATTCAACAGCTAGAGGGATTTCATCAAGTCTTGTTGCATGGAATCACAGGTTCAGGCAAAACAGAAGTATATTTGCAAGCGATCGCCCCTCTGATCAAGCAGGGTAAATCAGCATTAGTTTTAGTCCCAGAAATTGGACTCACACCCCAACTCACAGATCGGTTTCGCGCCCGCTTTGGGAGTAGAATCAGCGTCTATCACAGCGCACTCTCCGAAGGCGAACGTTACGACACCTGGAGACAAATGCTTACCGGCGAGCCGCAAATTATCATCGGCACACGTAGTGCCATTTTTGCACCCTTACCCAACCTAGGTTTAATCATCCTCGACGAAGAACACGACTCCAGCTTTAAACAAGACTCACCCATCCCCACCTACCACGCCCGCACCGTCGCTCAATGGCGGGCAGAATTGGAAAATTGCCCCCTAGTATTAGGTTCAGCAACACCTTCCTTAGAGAGTTGGGTGAATGTGGGGGGAGACGAGGCAGGGGGCAGGGGGCAGGGAGCAGGGGAAGCAGGGGAAATTTTACCCCAATCCTCATTCCCTCACTCCCTCACTCCCTCACTCAGCACTCAGCACTCACAACTCAGCACTCATTACCTCTCCCTCCCCGAACGCATCAATTCCCGCCCCTTACCACCAATAGAAATAGTGGATATGCGGCAAGAACTGCAAGACGGGAATCGTTCTATATTTAGTAGGTCGCTACAACAAGCTTTAGAAAAACTACAACAGACAAAACAACAGGGGATTTTATTTATCCATCGCCGGGGACACAGCACCTTTGTCTCTTGTCGTAGCTGTGGTTATGTTTTGGAATGTCCCCATTGTGATGTGTCCTTGTCTTACCACCAAACCGAAGTAGGCGCACCACAACTGCTACGCTGTCATTATTGTAATTATGTGCGATCGCATCCTCAAAACTGCCCTGAATGTATGTCCCCTTACCTGAAATTCTTTGGTAGCGGGACTCAGCGAGTCACCCAAGAATTAAGCCGACAGTTCCCAGACTTGACTTACATCCGTTTTGATAGCGATACCACCCGCACCAAAGGCGCACATCGTACCCTACTGACTCGGTTTGCGAACGGCGAAGCAAATTTACTAGTGGGGACACAAATGCTTACCAAAGGCTTAGATTTACCCCAAGTGACATTAGTGGGGGTAGTTTCGGCTGATGGCTTGCTGCACCTGTCAGATTATCGCGCCAGCGAACGAGCCTTTCAAACCTTGACTCAAGTAGCTGGACGTGCCGGCAGAGGTGACGATCGCGGTAGAGTAATTATGCAAACTTACACCCCAGAACATCCCGTCATTGAAGCAGTCAGGAATCACGACTATCATTCATTCGTGCAAGCCGAACTAGAACAACGGCAAGACCTCAATTATCCACCCACAGGCAGATTAATCTTATTGCGCTTGAGTAGCCTTGATCCCATCCAAGTCCAGAATACAGCCCAAATCATCGCCACAGCTTTAACAGCGAAGGCAGGATTTGAAATATTAGGGCCAGCACCAGCTAGTGTGATGCGCGTCGCCAACCGTTTTCGCTGGCAAATATTACTCAAATTCGACTCAGAAGCCTTACCCCAATTACCCGACTGGGAGGCAGTGCGATCGCTCTGTTGTGATAGCGTTAGCTTAACAATAGATGTAGACCCGTTAAATATCATATGATTCCTCTGTGTCTCCGTGTCTCGGTGGTTAAAAATCTCTTAATTTCACCACAGAGACACAGAGGCACAGAGTAAAAATGAAATTAATTTAAGTGTTCTTGATGGAAACTTTAAACATCTACTACAAAATCATCAAGACAGCAAACTGTAACTACCGCTAAATGAATGAGGTGGTGTGAAATATTGCCAAATTGCTCACACTCCTCTAGACAAGTAGGTTATTTTTTATCTCTAAGAATTAGACAGTATTGGCTAAAAATTGAGTACAAAATAAATGGGACAAGGTTTATTACAAATTGGTTTAACGCTGTGTATTGTGATAGCAATCACACCCCTTTTAGGTAAATACATAGCTCGCGTGTTCCTTGGCGAAAGGACATTATTAGATCGTTTAATGAATCCGATAGAACGCAGCTTCTACGTTCTTGCTGGTATTCGCCCAAAAGATGAAATGACGGGTTGGCAGTATGTGCGAGCGATACTATACACTAACCTGTGCATGGGTATTCTTGTATATTCACTGATATATTTTCAGAGGTTGTTACCTTGGAATCCCAATGGCTTTGCTGCTCCTAGTTGGGATATCCTACTGCATACTGTAGTTTCATTTGTCACAAGTACCGACCAGCAACACTATACTCCTGAGACAACCCTGAGTTACTTTTCCCAAGTTGCAGCGTTAGGATTTTTGATGTTTACCTCAGCTGCTACGGGGATAGCAGTAGGTATTGCCTTTATTCGGGGACTCACAGGCAAAAAACTGGGGAATTTTTACGTTGATCTGATCCGTGCCGTTACTAGAATATTATTGCCTATTTCAGTGATTGGTGCGATCGCCTTAGTTTTATTAGGTGTACCGCAAACATTACAACCACCGTTAGAACTCACCACCCTAGAGGGAGGTACTCAATACATAGCCAGAGGGCCAGTAGCCTCCTGGGAAATGATCAAAATGTTGGGTGAAAACGGCGGTGGTTTCTTTACTGCTAACTCCGCTCATCCCTTTGAAAATCCCAACAGTGCTTCTAACTTGCTCGAAATCATCGCCATGATTGCGATCCCCGCCGCCATGATTTATGCCTATGGCGTATTCGCCGAAAACATGAAACAGGCTTGGCTATTATTTTGGATGGTATTTGTAGTATTTGTAATTCTAATTTGGGTAGCCGCCGGGGGAGAACTACAAGGCAATCCCATCGTAAATGGGACGTTGGGTGTAGATCAACCAAATTTAGAAGGGAAAGAATTAAGATTTGGTTGGGCAGAGACAGCATTATGGGCAGTCACAACAACCGCTACCATGACAGGTGCAGTCAACGGAATGCACGATTCCTTAATGCCATCAGGAATATTTGCGACATTATTTAACTTATTCCTGCAAATTATCTGGGGTGGGCAAGGTACGGGAACAGCTTATCTATTTGTTTATCTAATTCTCACCGTATTTTTAACCGGCTTGATGGTGGGACGTACCCCAGAAATTTTTGGACGCAAAATCGAAAAACGCGAAATCGTCCTTGCCAGCGTCGTCTTACTGATTCACCCCATATTAATCTTAATTCCCAGCGCGATCGCCCTCGCCTATCCCTTTTCCCTTTCTGGCATTACCAACACAGGCTTTCATGGGATTTCTCAAGTAGTTTATGAGTATGCCTCAGCTAGTGCCAACAATGGTTCTGGCTTAGAAGGACTCACAGATAATAGCCTGTGGTGGAACTTAAGCACCAGCATCACCATCGTCGCCGGACGCTACATTCCGATGGTTGCCGTCTTATTGTTAGCTGATAGTATGTCTCGCAAGCAAACAGTACCCCAAACCCCTGGCACACTCAAAACAGATTCCTTAATATTTACAACAGTTACAGCCGGCATCGTCTTGATTTTGGGAGTGTTAACATTTTTCCCAGTGTTAGCACTAGGCCCTATTGCTGAAGGGTTTAAACTAGCGTCTGGTAGTTAGAAGGGAAGAGGGGAGACTTAAATCAGCTATCAGTCACTTGAAACTGTTCACTGTTAATGCCCAATCCCCAGTTCCCAAGAGTTATTTAATTTTGACTTTTGACTTACCCTCCGGGTTCGCTTTTAGCGTTCTCGTAGAGTAGCCGCTTTCGCGTCTATGACTTTTGACTTGATTTATCCCCAATCCCCAGAATATGAATCCAGTTGCATCTACCGCTAAAACTAAATCTCGCCGTCAAGCCCGCAAAAAAGGCCGAATCAAGACTAGAAACATTTACCTCAGAGCCATCTGGGATGCTTTTATCAAGCTCAACCCCAAATCTGCCATCAGAAACCCCGTGATGTTTTTGGTGTGGATGGGGACACTCATCACCTTAGCCGTCACCATCAATCCCAATCTATTTGGCACAACCCAACAGCAAAACCCCCAACTGTTCAACGGCATTTTAACAGGGCTGTTATTCTTCACCGTTTGGTTTGCTAACTTCGCTGAAGCCTTAGCAGAAGGAAGAGGTAAAGCCCAAGCCGATACTTTACGTTCCACTAAATCAGAAACCCTAGCAAGAAAACTCTCCCCCGATGGCACAATCTCGGAAGTTCCTTCCCCTAGTCTCAGACAAGGCGACACCATTTATCTAGTCGCTGGAGATACCATTCCCGCCGATGGGGAAGTAATTATGGGTGTGGCTTCAGTGGATGAATCAGCCATCACTGGGGAATCTGCACCAGTTCTGAAAGAATCAGGCTCAGATATCGCTAGTTCTGTGACTGGTGGTACACGCATCCTCTCCGATGAATTAATTATCCGCGTCACCGCCGATCCCGGTAAAGGCTTTATTGACCGGATGATTGCCCTCGTTGAAGGGGCAGAACGCATCAAAACCCCCAATGAAATCGCCCTGACGGTATTATTAGCGGTTTTGAGCTTGGTGTTTCTGTTGGTTGTCGTTACCTTACCAGCCTTTGCTTTCTATGCCGATAGTCCCGTCAGCGTCTCCATTTTAGTCGCCTTACTAGTAGCTTTAATCCCCACCACCATCGGCGGCTTACTCAGTGCCATCGGCATCGCTGGTATGGATAGAGTTGCTCAATTTAACGTCATTGCCACATCAGGTAGGGCAGTAGAAGCCTGCGGTGATATTAACACCCTAGTTCTCGATAAAACCGGCACAATTACCCTAGGGAATCGCTTGGCGGAAGAGTTTATCCCCATTAACGGTCATGCAATGGAGGAGATTGCAAGTGTCGCTTGGGTTGCTAGTGTCTTTGATGACACCCCTGAAGGTAAATCCATTACCCGCCTCGCCGAAAAGTTAGGGGCAAGATTTGATTTCGACTTCAACCAAGCCCAAGGAGTCGAATTTTCTGCTAAAACCCGCATGAGTGGAACTAATTTACCAGGGGGAAGGGAAGCACGGAAAGGAGCAGTAGGAGCAATTAAAGGATTTGTCCGTTCTCGGAATGGTCAAAGTACACCCGAATTAGATACTGCTTACGAAAAAGTATCCCAACAGGGAGGTACACCTTTGGCTGTGTGCTTAGATCATGAAATCTATGGCGTTGTCTATCTTAAAGATATTGTTAAACCAGGCATCCGCGATCGCTTTGAGCAATTACGCCGCATGGGTGTACGTACCATCATGCTCACAGGTGATAACCACATTACTGCATCTGTGATTGCCCAAGAAGCAGGCGTTGATGAATTCATCGCCGAAGCCACACCAGAAGACAAAATCAGTGTGATTCAACGGGAACAAGCCCAAGGCAAACTCGTAGCCATGACAGGAGATGGGACTAACGACGCGCCAGCCCTCGCTCAAGCTAATGTTGGTGTAGCTATGAATACGGGTACGCAAGCTGCCAAAGAAGCCGCCAACATGGTAGATTTGGACTCCGATCCCACTAAATTAATTGATATTGTCAGCATTGGTAAACAACTGCTAATTACACGGGGAGCGTTGACAACCTTTTCCATTGCTAATGATATTGCTAAATATTTTGCAATTCTCCCAGTTATCTTTATGGGGGCTAATCTGCGAAGTCTCAATATTATGAATTTGACCAGTACCAACTCGGCGATACTATCAGCATTGATTTACAACGCCTTGATCATTCCCGCTTTAATTCCCTTAGCCTTAAAAGGTGTCAAGTTTAGACCTCTTACAGCTAACGAATTGCTACAACGCAACATCTTGATTTATGGCTTAGGCGGAGTGATTGCACCATTCATTGCCATTAAATTGATAGATATGCTAATTACCTTGATGGGACTGGCCTAACAAGGTAAAACGCAAAAGTCAGAAGTCATAAAAAATTTTTATTTCTTTGGGCGGTTATAGAGTTAGAAAGTATGAAAAAAGAAATTAATAGCTTTAACCAGTTTAAATCATTAGTGAAAGATGATAAACCTGGTGGCTAAAGCCTTGTAATTCTTCCCAATAAATCAAAATAGCTGGAAAATTTTATATGTCGTTTATTCGAGAAATTATCAGAGCAATTCGTATTACCCTGGTACTGTGGTTAATCACAGCAATCATTTATCCCCTGGGAATTTTAGTAATTGGTCAAGGTTTATTTCCCTCTCAAGCTAATGGTAGTATCATGCAAAGTATAGAGGCTCAACCAATAGGTTCAGCCTTAATTGGTCAGGTCTTTATCTCAGATAAATATTTTCATGGTCGTCCTAGTACAGTCAGATACTCTCAAGGTCGAAAAGCCAGACCCATTGGTATATCTGGTGCTAGCAATCTTGCTCCTGGCAATCCAGAATTAATCAACAGAATCATCGAAACAGCTAATCAACTACGAGATGAAAATGTTCAACCTTGGGCTGAATTAATCTACACTTCTGGCTCTGGATTAGATCCCCATATTTCCGTCAATGCCGCTAGACAACAGTTAGAAAGAGTTGCCCGCGCCCGTGATGTGAAAGAAAATGAAATTCTACCTCTAATTAATAAATATACTGATGGCAGATTTTTAGGTATTTTTGGTGAACCCGGAGTCAATGTTTTGAGGTTAAATTATGCTCTTGATCTTCAAGACATTAATCGTCAAAATCGCTCGTAGTTTTTTCCTTGCAGCTCACCCATAAATTTAGAATTACGAATTACATTAGCGTAGCGGGGTACAGCCCATTACAAATTATTTATGTATGCAGCACGTAAGGGCAAACACAAAATCTTTATAGGTATGGCCCCCGGAGTGGGTAAAACTTACCGAATGCTAGAAGAAGCCCAAGCACTTAAGCAGGAAGGTATTGATGTAGCGATCGCGCTTTTGGAAACCCACGGACGGAAAGAGACAGCAGATAAAGCAGAGGGGCTAGAGATTATACCGCGCCAGCAAATTGTGCGGGGAGATTTGACACTCACAGAAATGAATACTGATGCTATTTTAAAGCGATCGCCTCAGCTAGCCTTAATTGATGAACTCGCCCATACTAATGTCCCCGGTTCACCACGCGCCAAACGTTACGAAGATGTAGAAGTCATCTTGGCAGCAGGTATTGATGTCTACTCCACCATGAATGTACAACACTTAGAAAGCCTCAATGATGTAGTAGCACGAATTACTGGTGTAGTAGTTAGAGAACGTGTACCCGATCGCATCCTAGAAGCAGCAGATGAAATTGTAGTAGTAGATGTCACGCCAGAAACTTTACAGGAACGGTTATTGGAAGGCAAAATTTATGAGCCAGCCAAAATTCAACAATCACTCAATAACTTTTTTCAACGGCGAAATTTAATTGCCCTGCGGGAGTTGGCTTTACGCGAAGTAGCCGACAATGTAGAAGAAGATGCGATCGCTACTACTCCCAACGGACAATTCTGTAATATTCATGAGCGAGTCTTGGTGTGTGTATCGACTTATCCCAACTCAGTACAATTATTACGTCGGGGAGCTAGACTAGCCGGTTACATGAATGCACCTTTATATGTTTTATTTGTAGCCGATCCAGACCGCTTTCTCACCAAAGAGGAAAGCTTACATATCGATACCTGCGAAAAGTTGTGTAGAGAATTTGCAGGCACTTTTATGCGTGTGACTAATAGTAACGTAGCCAATGCGATCGCCCAAGTCACAGAGAAACACCATATAACTCAAATCGTCATCGGTGAAAGTCAGCGATCGCGTTGGCAAATTCTCCTCAAAGGGTCTTTAACTCAAAAATTAGTGCGCTTACTCAAAAATATCGATTTACACATCATTGCTAGTGAGAAAATATCTAAATAATCTACATCATTCGTGAGAGCCGAGAAACCAGGGTTCTGATGTGATATAAATAAAAATTATCTCCAGACACTTAAAAGTATCGTGGAGAGATAATCATGAGTATTTTTAGTTAAATAATGTCTCAGTCCTAGCCAAGTTTACAAGCAATATAATCTATGCTCAATTTGGCTAATCTCTCGTAGTTTCAATTAAGACTACTTAGCATTTTGTAACTTTTGTTTGCGGCGTTGTTGTAGCACCATACCACCCACAGCTAGCATCCCTAAGATTGCGCCAGGTTCAGGTGTAGATTGGGGGTTAGGATTAAACTTACCAGTACCAAGGTGAAATGTGTGGTTGTCACTTTCAAATCCACCGCCTCCAACTTGGGAAAGTCTAATTTCGTCAAAGTTGTCTAGTGCGCTGTCAGAGAAAAACTCAAAGAAGCCATTCTTTTGGTCATTCATGTTTATGCCCACAACCGTCGCAATATTGTTCAACTGGTTGTAGTCCCATTTAGCAACTGTGACTCCTCCCTTGAGTAATTCAAAAGTATTGCCAGTGCTTAAAGCACCTGCATCAAGACCAAAATAGTTGAAAACGCCACCATTCTTGGCTGTGATACTTACAGAGCTATTTTGAAAAACTGCTAAATATTTGCTCTGATTTATCTCTCCCTGAACACCAGCAGGCGCCCATTGATCATTAAAAATACCTGTGCTTCCAGGACTTGTAGCATAGCCACCTCCAGAAAAGGTGTATTTTACTAGATCGTTACCTTTAAATGTTTGGTCTGTTACACCATTAAAATCAATAGTTGTAAAGTTGCTATTATTAACATTTTCAGAGAAAGCACCTTGATTAGTTACGCCTGGTGTGCGGTAAGCCCCAGCAGTGTAGGTCAAGCTAATAGCATGGGCAGAACCAGCGTAGGCAAGAGGAGCGATCGCAGATGCAGAAAGAGCAGCAGCACAAGCAATTTTTTTGATAAACATATTTTCGAGTTGCCTTGAAGGTTGTTTGTATAAGTAAATTGTGTAACTAATTCGTAATAGAAACTAGGATGTAATTACTAGATTTGGAATAATAGATTCAATGTGTAAAACCGTGATATTTTGTATCTGTTTTAAATGAAAATATAGTATAATTACATAAGAAATATATGGGTAATATTGGTTTTGTGGAACAAGTGTAAACTTCCCATGAAATCACTATTAGTCCTTAAAGTATTGTCTTTTAGCTAGCCTTGAAGTTAAAGAACAGATGAAAACTAAAGCTATTGATAGATGGAAACTACTCAGGAGTGTTGAACATCCTTCAAAGCTGAATAATGACAGCAATTGAAGCAACTATTTTTTGACATGGGCAATGGCATCAACTAAACTACTACACGATGGCGGAAAGCAGGAATAAAATACTATTCAAAATCAGTAAAAAGCCTACAGCGCAGGTATTTTATCTTTTGCCTTTTACTTTTTATATTTTTATAAGAGCCTTTGTTTATGCACCAGACTGGACAAACTACTGCCCCTACCCGCGTGATTGGTTTAATCAGTGGTACATCTGTAGATGGTATAGATGCCGCTTTGGTAGAAATTTCCGGTACAGATTTGGATCTGCAAGTTGAGTTAATAGCCGGAGAAACCTATCCTTACCCTGGGGAACTGCGAGAAAAAATCTTGGCGGTTTGTGCTGGTGTAGCTATGTCAATGGCAGAATTAGCAGAATTAGATGATGCGATCGCCAAAAGTTTTGCCCAAGCTGCCCAGAATATTCAAACAAACCACCAGCCAGCTACTTTGATTGGTTCTCATGGTCAAACTGTATATCATCGACCGCCTGAAAGTAAGGGAGCAGGAAAACTGTCTCTTGGTTACAGCTTACAATTGGGTCGTGGTGATTTGATTGCCCACCTGACGGGAATTACGACTGTTAGCAACTTTCGCGTAGCTGATATTGCTATTGGTGGTCACGGTGCGCCCCTTGTACCCAGAGTAGATGCGTTTTTACTCAGTCACCCCCAAGAAGGACGTTGCATTCAAAACGTCGGCGGTATTGGAAATGTGGCATATATCCCGCCCCGTCGTGACGACTGGTTAAATAAAATTCGTGGTTGGGATACGGGCCCAGGAAATAGTTTGCTAGATTTAGCAGTGCAGCAATTAACGGATGGTGCTAAAACCTACGATGACGGGGGTAAATGGGCAGCTAGCGGTAATCCCTGCGATCCCTTGGTGGAACAATGGTTATCTCACGAATATTTTCATCTACACCCACCAAAATCTACAGGTCGGGAGTTATTTGGTGTAGATTACCTGCATCAGTGTTTTCAAGATGCTGCACCATATCAACTAACTCCAGCTGATATGCTGGCAACATTAACAGAACTAACTGCGGCTTCCATTGCGCACAGTTACCACACCTTTTTACCAGAAATGCCCAACCGCGTCTTTTTATGTGGCGGCGGTAGTCGGAATCTTTATTTGCAACAACGTTTGCAGTTATTATTGGGAGAAATACCAGTTTTAACCACTGATGACGTAGGTTTAAATGCCAATTTTAAAGAAGCGATCGCCTTTGCTGTTTTAGCCTACTGGCGACAATTGCATCTCCCTGGAAACTTACCTGCTGCAACAGGCGCACCCTGCGAAGTCTTGTTAGGAGAAGTTCATAGCTGAAATGCTTCCATCCCCTTGTCTCTTCTGCTTGCTGCCTCTAAAATTGTGGGTGAAATGGACATCATGTATTATGCAAGCTGTTTACCCTATATATATAGTTACTGAGAAAGAGGGGACGGAGATATGAGGGTTTGGTTGGCTTGCTTTTTGGTATTATTTGCTTTAGCAGAACTGTTTGACTGGTTAAAAGGATTGTCTCTACCATTACCTATCTATATTTTGGGTGGTGCTTTCTTAGCGGTTGCTTCTAACTATGAAAAGATTATTGGATCTTATTTTAGTGATGGAAGTGAACAGTCTCAGATAAAGTCCTTTGCTCCATCTACTGATGCAATCCCTCTAACACCAGCTAATCAAGTTGTAGATGCTCAACAGGAGGAGATAGTTTGAAGCTGGGGTAGAAAAACAGCGATCGCAGTTCCGCAGGAAAGGCGGGGCTGATCATCGTTGCTCTTAGCCAGTAACTTGCTAAATTAAATACAGTTAGCTTATGTGACTTTACGCTCACCCCAATTCAGGCTACTTTCCCAACGCCGTGATTAGTGGAATATTAAACAGACTCAAAAGTGCGTTCATCAAAGATAAAAGTTACCGTGACACCAGTTTTAATCAGCACTGGTGGCAAATAATTTTGGTGACTACTCTAGGGGTTACGACTTTAGTTTGGGTCAGTCGGGAATTGAAATGGTTGCAGTCTTGGGAGTTGAAAGCCTATGATCAGATGTTGCGATCGCGTCCTGTAGAACCACCAGATCCACGCATATTAGTAGTAACAATTACCGAAGAAGATTTAGCCCAAGAAAAATGGCCTCTGTCAGATGCCACTATTAACAAACTCTTAGTCAAATTAGAATCTCATCAACCCCGTGTCATTGCTTTAAATATTTACCGCCCGACGCAAAACAATTTAGCCAATGGTTTAGAAAATCCTCACAATATTATTGGCACTTGCTTGTTTAGCAGTATGGATAGGTCGGAAATTCCAGCCCCAGCCAATTTACCACCTGAGAATATTGGTTATAACGATTTAATTCCTGACAGTCAGGAAGACCAAATTATTCGCCGTGCTTTATTATTTTCTGAGCCAACAGACAAAAATTGTGCTACACAATTTTCATTTGCTGCTTTAGCAGCAATTAACTATCTCGAACAAGCTGATATTAATGTCGATTTTATTGAACCCCAGAATTTCCATCTCGGCAAAACTATCTTCCCCATTCTCTCAGCTAATTCCGGTAGTTACCAAGATATCAATGCGCGTGGTTATCAAATCCTCCTAAATTACCGCCATCCCAACAACTTGGCTCAAACAGTTACTCTCACTCAAGTTCTGAACAATCAAGTTAACCCCAATTGGGTCAAAGATAAACTAGTAATTATTGGTACAACAGCCGCCAGTGTTCATCCTGGGTTATATACACCCTACACTGCCTCATCTAAGCAACCAACTAGAACACCTGCGGTTTTTATCCACACCCAGATAGCCAGTCAACTCCTCAGCACAGTCTTGGATGAACGACCCCTAATTTGGTATTGGCCTAACTGGGTAGAACTAATTTGGCTTGGGAGTTGGTCATTAGTGGGGAGCGTGTTGGGATGGCGACTGCGACATCCTTTGTTATTGGTAGGAGTGGGAGGTACAGCCTTAGTTAGTTTGGTAGGGATATGTGCTGGTTTGTTTCTCCAAGCTGGATGGCTTCCCCTGATTCCTCCAGTTTTAGCTTTAGTTATGAGTAGCGTGAGTGTCATGAGCTACACAACCTATAGAACACAGCAGCAAACCAAGGTCATACTGCTGCAAGTGGAACAACAACAAGCAGCAATTGAGCAGTTAAATATGCTCTTACAAGAAACTCAAGTAACTACAGCTACTACAGCACTTCATGACCTACATTCTCACAAAGATTCAGCTAGTGTCACCCCAGAAAAAAATACTGGCGACTTCTTATTAAGTGATCGTTATCAAATTATTTCAGTGATTGCATCGGGGGGATTTGGTCGCACTTATTTAGCCCAAGATACCCAAAGACCAGGAAACCCTAGTTGTGTCGTGAAACAGTTAATGCCCGCCCGCCGAGATACCAAATTTTTACAAGTTGCTCGCAGGTTATTTAATACTGAAGCAGAGATTTTAGAAGTGTTGGGTAAACATCAACAAATTCCCACACTGTTTGCTTATTTTGAAATAGGTGAAGAATTTTATTTGATAGAAGAATACATTCCTGGACATACATTAAATGAGGAATTACCCCCTACAGAAAATATTAAGAGTGAAGCTTTTGTGATTGCCATGCTCAAAGAAGTTTTAGAAGTTTTGGCATTTATACATGAGCATCGGGTAATTCATCGAGATATTAAACCAACAAATATTATTAGGTCTGCTAAAGATAATCGATTAGTATTAATTGATTTTGGTGCAGTGAAATTAATGCAGCCAGTAAGCAGCGAAGAAACAGAATTAGCTACGGTTGCCATCGGGACGCGGGGATATGCACCGCCAGAGCAATTTGCTGGTCATCCCCGTTTAGCTAGTGATATTTATGCTCTCGGTATGATGGGGATTCAAGCATTAACGGGGATATCACCCCAAGAACTCCAACCAGATCCTGAAACAGGTAATGTGATGTGGAGAGAATCCGCAGAAGTCAGTGCAGAATTAGCAGAAATTTTAGATAAGATGGTGCGCTATCATTTTAGCGATCGCTATCAATCAGCTAATGCTGTATTGCAAGATTTGAAGCAAATTGCTGATTTAATATATTCATAATCTGAATTATTGCTGAGAAAGTGGTGAAAACTATCTTGCAAATTCCCTGGAAATTTTCAGCCAAGCTTTAAGACTGCATCACTTAAGACTTACTAAGTACCGTAATACTAAAAGCAGTCTACTAAAGCAACTTATACACCTATGCAGCAAGCGTCTCATCCCGCAGTCATCCTGGGTGGTGGCTTCGCTGGGCTGTTCACAGCTTTACACTTAAGCCAGCAAAATTACTCCCATCCGATTATTTTAATTGAACAGCGCGATCGCTTCAGTTTCAAACCCTTATTATATGAACTGTTAAGCGGCGAACTCCACAGCGAGCAAGTTTATCCCCGATACAGAGAACTTTTAGCTGGTAGTAATGTCAACTTTGTACAGGATACACTTCTATCTATTGATCTACACCGACAGCAAGTTAGGTTAGCTTCTGGTAGAAATTTTAACTATAGTAACTTAGTGTTAGCACTGGGGAGCAAAACCACCTACTTTAATACTCCGGGTGCGGCAGAATGTGCGATGCCGTTGACATCTGGGGAACAGGCGATCGCACTCCGCAAACACTTGCGCCACAGACTACATCAAGCCATCCAAACTCAAGACATAGCTCGCCGTCGCTTACTGCTGACTATTGCCATTATTGGAGCAGGGCCAGCTGGGATTGAACTGGCTTGTACCTTAGCCGATTTATTACCCATTTGGTACGACGAATTGGGCGGTGATGCTAGCGAAGTTCGGGTAGTCTTAGTCAACCGTAGCCGAGAAATTCTTAAAGGTGATGTTAATAGCCATTTACGTTGCACAGCCCAACGTGCGCTAAAAAATCGGGTGATTCCTGTAGATTTTTTATTTGATGCGGCTGTCACCCAAATTACAACCAACGGCGTAGAGTACAAACAAAACGAGCAAACAAAGGTTTTACCAGCCGGCACGATCGCTTGGACGGCTGGAACTGCTCCCCATCCTTTATTGATGGAGTTACCTGTCCCCAACAACCGAGGACGGCTACTGGTGACACCAACTTTACAACTTCCAGATTTCCCCGAAGTGTTGGCGGCGGGAGATTGTGCCGCAGATAGCGACAATCCCCAACCACCTACAGCCCAAGTCGCCTATCAACAAGGAATTGCGATCGCGCAAAATCTCAAGCGGATGAGGGAAGGTAGACCCAGTATTCCTGTAGAAATCCAAATGCGCGGGACTTTGATGAAACTGGGACTCAATGAAAGTGTGGCGAACTTATTCAACAAAGTCCAAATCAAAGGACAAGCCGGTCATTTGATTCGCGAAGCAACATATCTACAACTCTTACCCAACTCTACCCATAATCGCAAAGTCACCACCGAATGGTTGACCGAAGAATTATTTCAGCGCGATCGCTCCATCACCCATATGCAACTCGGACAAACCCCGTTTCTGGCTGGAATTGCCACTACTGCGGCGGCACTAATTTTAGCTACCCCTCTCGTTTGGCGTGCTGCTCAACCTACCCAATTTCAACAAAACCTCAGTTGGTCAGGCATACCAACATTACTAAATCACCTTACACCCCCTTCTCGATAAATACTCTCATCTCTCTGCGTCTCTGCGTCTCTGCGTGAAAAAATTTTGATTTTTTGGAATTTAACCATGAAATACCTACTCAACCTCCGCACAGCTTTCATCGTCAATCGCGTCACAATGGGCGTTTTCTTTCTCATCTCCGGTATTGCCAATTACTTAAATTTCAGTGTTCCTAACGGTTTCTACCAAACAGTCCTAACTCAAAAACTACAAATTATTGGCCCGGGAATTCCACCAGGATGGGAAGGTATAGGCCCTTTACCTTGGTTAATCGCTATTCCCTACGGTTGGTTACTACCTTTAGCCGAAATTGTGTTGGGTGCATTGTTTGCGCTTAACTATTGGGTGCGGTGGACAGGGTTATTGCTAATACTCATGACCTTTAGCATCATTTTGGCATTCGGTATTATTCCCGCCGGTACTTTGTTTCCCAATGGCGCAGAAAGTTTTAACAAGAACATCCTATTTATGACTTTGATTTGGATGTGCATTGCTTATGATGCTTACGAACAGAAAATGAGCCGTCGTCGCGCTCAAGCATCGGCTGATTATAGTCTTACTCCATCGGTTGATGATATGTAAAACATCACACGGAAATATAGAAAGTATTACTGTCAACTAAACTCTGGAGAAGATGTTATGACTACTGCACACTACGATTTAATTATTATTGGGACTGGTGCGGGTGGTGGAACGCTGGCTTATAAGCTTGCTCCCACTGGGAAGCGGATTTTAATTCTGGAACGTGGTGCTTTTTTACCTCGTGAAAAAGCTAACTGGGATACGGTGGAAGTAGTACAGAAAGACCGTTATCACACTCATGAAGTTTGGTATGACCACAAGGGAAATTCTATTTATCCTGGTACGGGTTATTTTGTCGGTGGTAATACTAAAGTTTATGGTGGTGCGCTGTTTCGGTGGCGGGAACAAGATTTTGAGCAGGTAATTCATAAAGGGGGAATTTCGCCGGAATGGCCACTGAAATACCGTGATTTTGCACCTTACTATACTGAAGCTGAGAAACTTTACGAAGTACATGGTAAGCGGGGTTTAGATCCCACTGAACCTGCTGCAATAGAAGATTATCCCTATCCGGCTATTCGTCACGAACAGCGTATTCAAGAGCTTCATGACTCACTCAAGGATGAAGGTTATCATCCGTTTTATCTCCCACTGGCGATTAAACTCAATGAAGTAAATCGTCATTTGAGTGCTTGTATTCGTTGCGATACTTGTGATGGTTTTCCTTGCTTGGTAGATGCAAAAGCTGATGCAGATGTGAATTGTGTGCGTCCAGCAGAACAGTATGATCATGTCACTCTGATGACTGAAGCTAGAGTACAACGTCTACATACAAGTGTTTCTGGACGAGAAATTACGGCGGTAGAAGTTGAAATTGATGGAGAAATTTATTTCTTTTCTAGTGATATTGTAGTCGTTTCTTGTGGGGCGATTAATTCAGCTGCTTTATTGTTGCGTTCAGCAAACGAGCAACATCCCAATGGTTTGGCAAATAGTTCTGATCAGGTGGGAAGGAACTTCATGAAGCATCAGAACGGAGCGATGATTGGGGTGAGTTCAAAATCAAATTTGACTACATTTCAAAAAACCTTAGCCATCAATGATTTTTACTGGGGTGATGAAGATTTTGATTATCCAATGGGTCATGTGCAGTTACTAGGTAAAGTAAATGCAGATATGATTGCCCAAGAATCACCATCAATTTTGGGATTATCGTTTAGGGAAAGACATACATTTGAGGCGATCGCTAATCACTCGGTAGACTGGTGGTTAACTGCGGAAGATTTGCCTGATCCCCATAATCGCGTCACACTCCGGGATGATTCTATTCAGTTGCACTACACCGAAAACAACACCGAAGCCTACAATCGTCTAGTCAATCGTTGGACACAGGTATTGAAGAAAATTGGTTGTGGTGAAAGAATTATTCCTGCCTCTTTCTATTTCCGCAAAAAACTACCATTGCAAGGTGTCGCGCATCAGTGCGGTACTTGTCGTTTTGGTGAAGATGCTCAAACTTCTGTCTTAGATATTAATTGCCGCACCCATGACATCGATAATTTATATATTGTCGATGGTAGTTTCTTTCGTTCCAGTGCTGCTGTTAACCCAACTTTGACAATAATTGCTAATGCTTTAAGAGTAGGTGAGCATTTAATTGAACGTATGGGTTAATGTGCATAAAAATATCCAGAATTGTCAGTGACCATCTGTTAAGTCTTGAAATTACACAGTCTGATTATTGACTGTTGACTGTTAACCGTCAGCAGTCAAAAGGGTTAATTTTTTCATAAAATTATATTTGATTACTTTTCAGTATTTTTACTACAACAATATTTCTCTATCACATACTAAAAAGGTAGATACAGGCATAAATGAACAGTTATGAAAATTACTATAAATTTAGCAGCATCTCTCAATGAAATTTGTCGTATTCATTTACAAAATGGAATCATTTCTAGTCATGCACATTCATTAATTGTTAAATCTATTAATGAATTAATTTTATCAGGTATTGTTAAGCAAAGTTTAAAAGTAGGTGATATTGTTCCTAACTTTATTCTACCTAATGCTTTCGGTCAACCAATAGAATTACAAAATCTACTAGCTAGTGGTGCTGTCGTTATTTCCTTTTTTCGAGGTCATTGGTGTCCTTTGTGTAGCTTGGAACTAGAAGCACTCCAGCAAGCATTACCAGCAATCCAGACATTAGGAGCAGCACTAATTGCTATTTCACCTCAGACCCCCCACTATACCACATTAACTGTAGTAAAACAGGAAATAACGTATGAAGTATTGAGCGATCGCCGCAATGATGTCGCGCGTCAGTTTGGGATTGTATTTCAAATCCCGGAGTATTTAAGACCAGTATTTCAAGAGCAAGGCCATGTCTTACCTAAATACAATGGAGATGAATCTTTTGAACTACCAATTCCAGCTACATTTGTAGTTTCTCAAGGGGGAAAAGTCGTGTATGCTTTTGTTGATCCAGATTATACTAAGCGGTTAGATCCAATTGAAATTGTGAGTATTCTGCGAAATATTTCTATGTTTAACAAATCTGATTAAGATTACTCCCGGAGTGCATAAACCACACCACGCACTGTATGCACTAAGCGTTTCTTGTTGTTTTCTTTCAACTTGAGCCGCAAATAATGAATATAAACTTCTATCGCTTTTAATGAGGAATATGTAAATCCTTAGCCATCAGGAGTTTTATTTTAATTAGGTTAGAAAAAAATTTATTAGTTTATAACACTAAAATCTCATAATATTTTAATTTCTTAATCAGTATGAACTCATGTTCATGAAGCAATCTATTAATTATCGGTTACGAATTCATATCAAATTTACAACCAAAAACGAGCGAGGATTACATCATGAAAAATTTAATTGGCGGGTGTTTGTCAGTTCTTTTACTAGCTACAGGTTCTACAGCTATGGCTATACCTATAAATTATGACAATATATCATCATCACCCCAACAAGTTGCCTTACAAGTAAACGTCCCTCATATTACTAGCTCTGGCGTTATAAATAATTCTCACTTTATTAGAGTTGCAGTAGTAGGAATGTCTTTAGAAAACATCAATATTTATTTACCCAGTCAAATGGAACGATTTAATGGCATAAAAATTAAAGATAAATCTGGGAGAGATATTGCAGCTAAAACAGAAGTTACTAAGGAACGTTTATCAATTACCTTTGATCAACCTATAACTCCTGGAAATTCTTTGGAAGTGCAATTTACAAATGTACAAGCCAGAACTTCCATTAGCAGAATTCTGCTTTATGGCGTAACAGCTAAGAGAGTAGGTTTGCGGGGAGAAATTCCCATTGGTACAGCTAGAGTCGATTTACCTGATAAAAGCTAGAGTGTTGCTGTTGTAGAAGATGTTTTTGCAACAGATATTATGTAATATTTATATCCCTGACTTCTTTAATAAATCGGGGATATGATCTAAAAATATTTGTCTGTCGCAATTATTCTTATAATTTCTCATTAATATTACTTCTCAAGTTAACTTTTTATTTTATATTTTTATTATAAAATTTTAGTTTAGTAAAGGTACAAATATATAAGTGAAGATTTAGCAATACTAAACCCCCACAAAAAACCTATGTACAGCAGCATTTATGTGAAATAGGATTACCCCTATAACCCATAAACTGTACCCTGTAACTTATTTTCATCCTGCTCAATTTCTGTTTCTTGATTCTGCACCTCATACTCACCAAATTCTTGAATTAATTTAGCAACTAACCCTGTCCATCCTGTTTGATGACTCGCACCAATACCTGCTCCATTATCACCATGAAAATATTCATAGAATAAAATCAAATCTCGCCAATTGGGGTCTGTTTGAAACTTTTGTGTACCACCATAAACAGGACGTTCACCAGCAGAATTTTTTAAGAAAATGCGAGTTAATCTTTGAGATAATTCTATTGCAACTTCCCAAAGTGTCATCATTTGACCAGAACCAGTAGGACATTCTACTTTAAAATGATCCCCCAAGTAGTAATAAAATTTTTGCAGTGATTCTATCAGTAAATAATTGACTGGAAACCAAATCGGCCCACGCCAGTTAGAATTACCCCCGAATAAACCACTACTAGATTCAGCAGGTTCATAATCTACACGAAATTGATTCCCGTTTACATTAAAAGTGTAGGGATGTTCAGCATGGAAGCGAGATAAAGCGCGAATACCATAGGGACTGAAAAACTCACTTTCATCTAGCATTTTTTGCAAAATACTTCTCAGCTTATCTCTGGAAACAATTGCTAGTAATCTTGTCGCACCTATACCTTTGGTTTCCATACAAGCTACATTTTGCCGCAAGTCAGGGCGATTTTGGATAAACCATTCTAACCGCTTTTTAAAACCAGGAAGCATTTTTAAAGTGTCTGGTTCAATTATTTCAATCGCAAATAGAGGAATTAATCCTACCATTGACCGCACTTTTAAAGTAATCTGCCTTTCGGGTAAATGCAGCACATCATAGTAAAAACCATCTGACTCATTCCACAAACTGGCTTCCATTTCACCAATTTTATTCATGGCATCAGCTATGTACAGAAAATGCTCAAAGAATTTAGTGGCAATATCTTCATAAACTGGATTAGTCTTGGCTAATTCTAGCGCGATCGCTAGCATATTTAAACAATACATTCCCATCCAACTTGTACCATCAGATTGGTTAATGTGTCCGCCTGTAGGTAAAGCTGCACTCCTGTCAAATACACCAATATTATCTAATCCTAAAAATCCCCCTTGGAAAACATTATTACCCTCAGCATCTTTGCGATTTACCCACCACGTAAAATTGAGCATTAGCTTTTGAAATACTCGTTCTAAAAACTGTCTATCTGCTCTACCATAAATTTTCTGCTCAATCTTATAAATCTGCCAAGTTGCCCAAGCATGAACAGGGGGATTTACATCACCAAAAGCCCATTCATAGGCGGGAATTTGCCCATTGGGGTGCATATACCATTCTCGCGTTAAAACATCTAATTGGTACTTGGCAAAATCTGGGTCAATCATGGCCAAAGGAATGGTGTGAAATGCTAAATCCCAAGCTGCAAACCAGGGATATTCCCACTTGTCTGGCATAGAAAGAATATCTTCATTATAGAGATGAAACCATTCTTTGTTTCTACCATTGCGGCGTTCTGGTGGTGGCGGTGGATTGTGGCGATCGCCTTTCAACCAATCCTCAACAATATAATGGTAAAATTGCTTACTCCACAACATCCCTGCAAAGGCTTGACGCTGCACATTCCGCATATCTTCACTAAGATTAAATGGCGTAATGCGTTGATAAAATTCATCAGCTTCTTGCTGGCGTTGACTAAAAATTTGATCAAACTCTTGCCCAAATGGTTCAATTAAATTTCCTAAATTACAAAGTCGCAATTTGATAATTTTAGTTTCACCTGGGTTAACTGTTATCACATAATTAGCAGCCGCTTTCGTACCAACTTTATCAGAATTAACTGCGGATTTCTGACCATTGATAATATAGTCATTAATCCCATCTTTAACATAAGTAGACCCATGAGAATAACCAAACAATCGCTGATAGTTAGTTTCATTTTCTGTAAATAAAACTTCTGTGGCTTGCTGACAATATAACCATCTTTTACCTAAAGTTTCATGTAACGCTGCTATAGTCTGAAAACCATCACCTGATATGACTTCTTGTAAAACAGGTTTATTTTTGTCTCCATTCCAAGACCAAGTATTGCGAAACCAGAAAGTAGGTAATACATTGAGCATCTTAGCTTCTGTTCCTCGGTTAATGACCTTGATTTGAATCAAAATATCTTCAGCAGTATTTTTGGCATATTCGACAAACACATCAAAGTATTTGTCATCATCAAATACACCTGTATCTAACAATTCAAATTCTGGTTTTTGACGATCGCGGTTTTGATTCTCTGCAACTAATTGGGAGTACGGAAAGGCTGTTTGAGGATATTTATACAACGCCTTCATGTAAGAATGAGTCGGGGTACTATCTAAATAGAAGTAACATTCCTTAACATCTTCGCCGTGATTACCTTCATTCCCCGTCAGCCCGAAAAAACGTTCTTTGAGGATAGCATCTTCACCATTCCATAGAGCGATCGCAAAACAAAGACGTTGATGATTATCAGAAATGCCAAAAATTCCATCTTCACCCCAACGGTAAGCGCGTGAACGAGCTTGATCATGGGTGAAATAATCCCAAGCAGTCCCATGAGAACTGTAATCTTCGCGCACCGTTCCCCACTGGCGATCGCTCAAATAAGGCCCCCATCTGCGCCAATGAGCTACGTGATGCAAAGCCTCTTGTAATCTAATTTCTTCTTGGGTTAGATTTGCCATCATAGCATTGTACTTTTATTTATTTGCTATCTGGAGTATCCCGTTTTTCCCCTAGGTGTAGCTGAAGTTTTAATTAAATTCACGAGAAAGATTAGTAAGTAAAAATCTAGAAGAAACTCAGGAAAAACTAATGTTAATTTTTCTAACACTCCGCGTTTAAAGACTCTCAATTGCTAACCAAGCACGCAAAACCTCTGCAACAGTCCACGCTTGGGCAATACATCCCCGTGGAGTCATCGGCGCATCACCATCAAAAATTTCGCTGAGACTACCAATACCATGTGCAGTAAGATGATTTGCCATTGGTTCGAGAAATTGACGCGCCTGCTGAGGATTGTTGTAAACGCGTAGATGAGCTTGAACAAAAGCACCTATTAACCAACCCCAAACAGTTCCTTGGTGATAAGCTCCATCTCGTTGATACTGATTCCCTCCATATCTTCCCTGATATTTTGGATGATCAGGAGAGAGCGAACGCAATCCATGCGAAGTTAACAGCATTCGCCCACAAGTTTCTACCACAGACATCTGTTGAGCAGGGGTGAGAGGACTTTCTGGTAAAGACACTGCAAAAATTTGGTTAGGACGCAACGATGAATCATCCCCATCAGGACTATCTATCACGTCATAACAGTAACCTAGCCCATCATGCCAAAATCGAGAAAATCTTGCTAACACCCTATCTGCCATTGCCTGATATTCTTGATGTGGTTTACCAAGCTGTCGGGCAAATTTCGCCATAGTCCGTAAAGCATTATACCAAAGTGCGTTGACTTCAATGGGTTTACCGATTCGGGGTGTCACTACCCAGTCTCCCACTTTGGCATCCATCCAAGTTAATTGCACACCTACAACCCCTGCATAAAGTAAACCATCGGCGGGATCTAAATGAATGTTGTAGCGTGTACCGCGACAATGCCAATTAATAATATCCGCTAACACCGGAAAGAGTTCACCCAGCAAATGATCATCACTTGTAGCACTGTAGTAAGCGCGGGCTGCTTCAAAGTACCACAACGTAGCATCAACTGTATTGTATTCTGGTTGCTCCCCCGCATCAGGAAAGCGATTAGGTAACATTCCCTGATTTATATATTTGGCAAAGGTGCGGAGAATTGAGCGTGCTACCTCTGGGCGACCAGTGGCAATTGTCAAGCCTGGTAGACTAATCATGGTGTCTCGTCCCCAGTCACTAAACCAGTGATAACCAGCAATAATGGTTTTGCCGTTGGGTTCTTCTGGTAATGGACGATCTACAATAAACTGGTCAGCAACTAATATTAGATGGTTAATCCAAGCTGGTAATTCTTGACTATCGAGAGGTTGATGAGCTTTAGCAATTTCTATTAATTTCTGTTCTTGAGTGCGGCGCAACTTTAGCGCGGTTTCTCCCTGCAAATCTGGTTGTTTTTCTGTGCTGGCGACAAAAGTAAAAGATTCTCCAGGATTGAGTGTCACTTCTATAGTAGCGGCGTGGAGGTGGTCTTCTTTATCACTCAGTCCGCGATAGCGTTCAACTGCCAAATCAAAGCCATAATACCAATTGTGGACAGGAGACACACTACCAAAGTCACTGAGGAGATAGAAAGGTGTAGCACTGGGATAAGCAGTAATACAAATTCCCTTTTCAACTGTTTCTAGAGACATTTGCCAGTTATTACTCTGGGTATCGCCGTGATAATCACGGTAGTTAATCATTGCTTTGAGTGTTAGCTGAAGCGGTTGGGTAGCGCAAGACAAAGTATATTGAACGTAGGTTGTATTAGCACCTTGCTGCATCCACACCCGTTTTTCTAACAAAGCATCAGCCACAGCAAACCGCCATACGGGGATTGTACCTTCTAAAGCAAACCGCTCAATATGTCGATAACCGTGGGGACTAACAATAGCATCAGCCCAGCGATTAGTATTTAAGGGATAAGAGCGAGTATCATACAGAACAGTTTCATCTAGTTTTGCTAGCAGTAAAGTACGACCTAAAGGCGGTTGCAAAGCTGCTACCAATAAACCGTGATAGCGACGGGTAAGTAAACCTGCTACTGTCCCAGAAGCATAACCACCAATCCCATTGGTAACTAACCATTCCCTTGATTCGGCTGTGTCGAGATTACCGCAAATTTCCCGCCCAAATTCCATACACATAAATCAACACTCTTGCTGGCGATCAATATATGGATTATGAGTGATGAATTCTATTGTGTGCTGAGAGTGAAATTAAGACTTAATGAGAATTAATTATACTGAGCGAATTAGGATTCAGGATAGGCGATCGCTAATTTTGCTTAAATAACTACCCTATTAA
>NZ_JAYGGZ010000025.1:41218-87220 GCF_034931465.1 Anabaena sp. UHCC 0399
AGCAAATGAGTAAGCAAACGAGCATTTTGCTTATTAAAATTTATATTTGATAGACAGATTTTTTCTACCTACACTCATCATATTAAAGAAAATTTTTTAACCTACACTCATTCAAGAACGTTCAAATCTGGTTAGAGTAACTCCAGTATTTTTCCATTCAGCCTTTTGGATCTAAACTATGAAAAATAGATATTCTTTTATTGGTGGTAAGCAAGGCACATGGCGAGTATTAGATGTGCGGGGTATTCTGGGATTGAGCCACTCCCCCGTTTTGAAAACGGGGGATTCAGGCATCAGACAGAGATTGCAGTCTGGGACTGTCTAACATCTCCTACGCCTAGAGTCGAACTCCCGACTCTTTTAATATTCAAACTGGCGTTTTCATCTCGGTCATTTTCAGATTGACATGAAGGACAACGCCAACGTCTAGTTGACAAATCTAGGCTTTCTAAGATATGTCCACAGCTAGAACAAGTTTTAGTGGATGGATACCATTGATCTACAAACACCACCTGTTTATGTTTCTTCTTGGCAACCCATTCTAAGATTTGTAGAAATTCACCAAAAGCCAAGTCTGATATCTTCCTACCCCAAAGACGTTGCATTCCTTTAAGGTTCAGGGTTTCAAAGCAGAGAACATCAAACCTCTCAGTTAGATCATGAGCTAGTTTCCAGAACCAGTCACGACGACGGTTGGAGATATCTTCATACCTGCGTACTAAATTCTTTCTAGCTTGTTCCCGATTAACTGAACCTTTTAATTTCTTAGAATGCTGTCTGCTGGCTTTTTGAATTGCGTTTAGGGATTGCTTAAAAAATTGGGGAGACTCAATTGTTGTACCGTCTGAGCAAGTGAGAAATGTTTTCAAACCAAAATCAAATCCCGCTATCTTACCAGTCGTGAATTTGGCTTCTGACTTACCCTCTTCATCAACAACAATAACCATAAACAATTCACCCAATGATGTACGCTTAATAGTTAGTGTTTTGACAGTTCCCTCTATTTCTCTGGATTTCCAAAACTGATAAACCTTATTCCCAATCTTTACCCTATTGCCACTCAGAAACTTATAACCAGCTTGTTTTAGGGTGAATGACTTGTATTTTTTAACCTTTTTAAATCCTGGTGGTTTAACTCCTTTCTTATTGTGTTTAAAAAATAATTGGTAGGCTTTCTCAATGCGCTGACAAATATCTTGTACTGCCTGAGAACCTACTGACTGCCAGAAAGAATTGCGCTTTCTCAGCTTGGAAATATGAGACTGAAGTTTTGCACAGCGAATGTGTTTGCCCCACATCCGATAGTAGCGTTTATGCAAAGCAATACAATGATTGTAGATTACCCCACTCGCGTTAATCATGCGCTTGAGGAATCTATTTCTTTTGTGCTGGTACAGTTTAAACTTCAGGGTTTTCATGTTAGTATTGTGCCACAAATAATGTCATGATGACGGCATAAGAAGATTAACTGTTAGATGTTCGGATGAAGAATACGAGATACTTGTGAAGTATTGTCACAAGAAAGAGCGTAGTTTAAATGATATTCTCAGAGAATTAATCAGAACTTTGACGGACAAATAAATTTGTCCTATCGCTTATATCCCCCGGCTGAAGCATGGGGGCTTTACGCATCACGACTCGTAAGTTTAGAACTTGTTGAAAGAATCAATGTGGTGAATGATGCTGTCACAAAATTGCCATCAGATAGTTTGTGGACTTTACAAGGTTTTAGCAGCAACGTTTCGCTATGCTGTGCGTGATGAAATAAATGTTCTTCAGGCAGTGCAACCTGTGTTAAATCACTCAGAAGCTGTTTTAGCAGTGCTGATCCCCATTAAAAAATCTGCCCAGTGGTGGGAAATGCCACAAGATGAGAGGCGCGCTATTTTTGAGGAAGAATCTCATCACACAGCAAATGGTTTGGAGTATCTTCCAGGCGTTGCACGTCGATTGCTTCACTGTCGTGATATTGAAGAACCATTCGATTTTCTCACATGGTTTGAATTTGCACCGGAACACACCAAGGGTTTTGATGAATTACTGTTGCGGATGCGCGCCAGCGTCCCGTAAAGAACGCAATGACATCCTAGATTTAATCGTGCCTACCTACTTAGTCTTGACTATTGACAGTTTAGTGAAGTTGTATAGAAATTTCAGACAGCTACAGCAGTCGCGTTACAATTTAGCTCAAAACACAATTTTGTATGCTGACTGAACAAAACAAAGCTCTCGTACTCCAGTTCTACAAAGCCTTTGACGATCGCAAAATAGAACAAGCCTTGGATCTTCTAGCTACTGATTTTGTTGCTCATTTAGCGGGTGTACCTGAACCATTAGATAGGGAAGGGTTCAAGCAATTTGGGATGTCATTTTATTTAGCCTTCAGCCAAGGTCAACACGTTTTTGATCAGGTGATTGTTTCTGAAGATAAAGTTGTAACCTGCGGAACATTCACAGCAACGCATCTTGGAGAATTCCAAGGACTCCCGCCAACAGGTAAGCAAATCACTTTGTCAATTATGCACATTGATCGAGTCGAGAACGGGAAAATTGTTGAGCATTGGGGTCAAGGCGATGCACTCGGACTGATGCAACAGTTAGGGATTGTTTTCTTGCCCGGTCTACAATTATTTCCACATATCCTCAAAGGTGTAGTATTCAAACTGTTGAAGAAATCTGCGTAGAAGCGAAGTTTGCATACAACCCAAAAACAGTTATGAATAAATCTCCAGTGAACCAGCAGCCTGTAGCAAAATGGTTTCGATATTGTTTGTTGCTCACAGCAATTTTTAATCTGTTTGGCGCAATTAGATTTGCACCTCCAGTTTACTATCCGGCTGATACTGTAATACTTCCAAAAGATGCAATATTTGTTCATTGGGTGATAGCATCATGGATTCTTATCTTAGGTGTGAGTTATGCTTGGCTAGCAATTAAAGCTAAAGTCGAGAATTTCTTTATTGCTGTAGCCGCAGCTTTTAAAATTGCGATCGCCATATTATTTTTTGCATTTTGCTTTAGAGGTGACTTGCCATTGACGTTTCTATTTGGTGGTTTTGGTGATCTCTTCTTTGCCTTTGCTTTTATTTTCTGGCTGTTTCAAACTCAACAAAGAAGTAAAATCTACACAGACTAATAACCCTAATGCAGTTATCAAACTTCTAACAGCCACTAAAGAATCAGAAAAAGCAGTATGGCAAAATCCACCAAAACTTACTGGAATCCATTGATTGTAGAACATCGAGAAGAATGGCAAGCGATCGCAGGCTTAGAACAAATTGCTGAAGAACTCACCCTTAGCATAGATGAAGAAACTGGCGAATACACGCGTTTAACTCGTTTTCATCCCGGTGCTGATACCACTCCGTTTGGTGCAAAAAGTCATCCCTATCCTGAAGAGATTTTTGTCGTTAGTGGTCGTCTTTATGATCAAGCTTTTGATATGTGGTTAGAAAGCGGACATTATGCAAGTAGACCACCGGGTGAGATTCATGGCCCATTCAAAACTGATATTGGATGTGTTGTGCTAGAAATATCATTTCCTAATCGTATCGAGTAACAAGTGATTCTTACTACTTTATAAACTTCATTGCTACCCCATTCATACAATAACGTTTACCTGTAGGTGCGGGGCCGTCGTCGGATACATGACCCAGGTGTCCACCGCAACGACGACAATTTTGCGGTAAGTCGGCGTTGCATAAATGCGGGATGAATCAGTTAATTACGAGTATTTCTCTATACTTTAAATAGTGAAGTAACAAGCGGATTGAGTATTTAAGCATATCTACTGACTTGGAATAGCATAATGTTTTGCGATAGCGAAGCGGTAGCGACGTTAGGAGCGTCTGTAAGCGTGCCAGATAATGACGTAAACGTGTATTTTCACCTTCTACTCTGGTCATATATGTTTTACTGACAATATGATCGCCTGGCTCAATAAAACTGGGGTAAACTTTCCATCCATCGGTAACATAAAAATAGCACTGCCAGCAGCAAACAATGTCCCACAAAGGTTTAAATGTTTTAGCACTATGATCTCCTAAAACCCAAGCTAAAATTCCTGGGCGAAAGTGGTTTACTGCTGTCCATAACCAAATTTTGTTTTTTTTGACCCTACGAAAGTTTCTAGTTCATCAAGTTCTCCTACTTTGAACGCTTTCGCCAAGCAGATAGTAGCCATACTCGGTCAAATAAAGGACTAGGTTTAGGGCTGGCGATCGCACGTCATCTGGTAGAACTGCATGGTGGTACAATACAAGCCCAAAGCCAGAGAATAGGACAAGGAGCAACATTTACGGTCAAATTGCCCATTGCAGAAGAAAGCAGAGGAGCAAATACCATTCAACATAATTGCAGTTGTTAGTAGTCTGAGTAAAATGTTTGGTAAAATCTGAGCAATTTAGTCATGCAGTAGGCGATCGTTTTCAAATTATTCCTGACAAGAAATAGTTGTTTGTCAATTAGCCATAACATCATCCAAATGCCTATTTCTTCTTTGGCTGAGGACGAGGAAAATTAGAAGGTGGCTTGAATTTCTCTACTGGTACATCGTGAAGTGCCTTCTGCATAAAATCACGCCAAATGGGAGTAACCATACCTCCACCTGTTGCACCCCTAGCTAATTGTCCGTTATCATCTCTACCTACCCAAATGGCTGTTGTTAACTGTGGTACTGTGCCAATAAACCAGATATCTCTTTCTGAAGAGGTTGTACCAGTTTTGCCAGCAACTGGACGGTTTAAAGCCGCACCTCTACCAGTTCCCTCCTTAACTGCTGATTGCAACACATCTAGAATGGCAGCTGATGCCCAAGGGTCAAGAACCTGACGAGGCTTGGGGGTATTATCTAATAATAAATCACCACTACTATTAGTCACACGGGTAATGAGTGTTGGAGAAGAGTGCCAACCATAATTAGCAAAAGTTGCATAGGCACTAGCCATCTCTAGTGGTGTAACACCAATCGCGCCTAATGGTAAAGAACTTACAGGTTCCATATGACTAGTAATTCCCAAGGTACGGCAAGTTTTGATCACATTATTTATTCCTACAGATTTACCAAGCTTCACCGTAGGGACGTTACGAGAAAGTGCTAAAGCAGTACGAATTGGCATTGCACCCTTAAAGGTATTATCGTAGTTGCGTGGAGAGTAAGTTTTATCCCCGTCAGGATAGCTGACTGGAGAATCTAGTACCGTTGTATCGGGCGTAAACTTGCCACTGGCAAAAGCAGTATAATAGACGAACGACTTAAAAGCAGACCCAGGTTGACGCTGGGCTTGAGTTGCACGGTTAAATTCGCTCTTTTGCGAATCAACACCACCTACTAAGGTTTTGACAAATTGACTACGTGGGTCTATTGCTACTAAAGCAATTTGATTGTTTTTTAACCCTCGTTCTTTAAGAGTTTTGTGCCATTTTTTCACAGTTTCTTCTGCAATTATTTGTAAGTCACTAGATACTGTTGTTTGCACCCGCATTCCACCTTTGAGTACAGCATCACGCCCAAATTTTTCTATTAATTCCTGTGATACGGCATTAGTAACGTAAGGAAAAACACTAGCTTTAAAAGATTTAATTTTACCTAATTGAATCTGTTGTCGAAGAGCATTATCATATTCTTGTTTGGTAATCCATTTTAATTCCCGCATCCTTCTCAAGACTTGCCTTTGCTTTTGTATAGCTAAATTCATGTCTACAAAAGGACTAAATTTTTCTGGAGCTTGGATAAGACCAGCCATCAAAGCTGACTCAGCCAAAGTTAAATCTTGTGCTGATTTATTGAAGTAAGACTGGGCTGCTGTTTGCACACCATAGTTATTATGACCCCAGTAAACTTGATTAAGATACAGTTCTAAAATTTGATCTTTATTGAGAATACGCTCTAGGTGAATCGCTAATATAGCCTCTGCTATTTTGCGGCTTAAAGCGCGATCGCGAGATAAAAACAGATTTTTTACTAACTGCATAGTGATGGTAGAACCACCTTCTTTCACAGTCCCTGCTGCCCAATTAACTAACGCAGCACGTCCTATACCTCCGGGGTCAATACCGTGATGATTGTAAAAATAACTATCTTCAATAGCTAAGACTGCTCTTTTTAGATGTGGAGAAATTTGATCTAAGGACACAAATTTTCTATTAACCTCTCCATGCAGTCCTACCAAAAGCTTACCTTTGATGTCATATATATATGTTGTTTCTGCTGGTACAAAGTTGCGTATTTGTCTAAGCTGTGGCAAATTATAGAAACTAATAAATAAACCAACTAACCCTCCTGTCACAATAGAAATTGCCAACATATTAATTGATAAGAGAGTACCACCTGTAACTAAACCTACTTTTCTCCAAAACTCAAAATTAGGTGAAGGCTGAATTAGTGGTTTTTCCTGTTCAATATTTTCTGATGAAGACACGATGGTTATATTTATTTACAAGGGTGAATTAAATCTTTAAACCTATAAGTTACACAGTTGCTCGTAAAATATTATGTTTTTGATTTGACATATTTATTCATTCATAAAAAATCTGACTTTATGATGTTATTAAAGATTGCAAATCAAGTTAATATATTTTCCCCATTTTTAGTGATTCATAATAAGAGGTATGCTATTAGCAATTATTTTTCTATGATAAAAGATAATTAATTATTACAGCCAATTTAAAAAGACAATTCTCTAACATAAGTTAGAAAAAATAGAATCAAAGGTAAGATATTTGTTCTATGCCCAACTATATTTACTGCTGCTTTCTTCGAGACCGAAGCCGCAATCGCTATTGATGTAAAAAGGGGGTGGCGATCGCAATGATGCCCAAAATAATCATGACAACACTTAATGCCATAGCTCATGCGGATAGTTGCAATGGGTGAAGCTGTCGGCATTCACTTAATTTTAGGTGCGTTGCTGAATTCAGGAGCTACAGGCTTCTCTATGCCTCCCCTGCTTGCCTCAATTGATCCCACTTTTATGCAACGCGATTTTAGGTTATATCTAGCTTGGTTGAAATTAAATTTGGTGTTACAAAAATACAAGTAGCCCATATAGTTCTTATTTGTTATTTGGCCGAGGGCGAGGAAAATTAGAAGGTCGCTTGAAGTTCTCGACTGGTACATTTTTAAGTGCATTTCGCATAAAATCGCGCCATATAGGAGCAACCGTGCCACCACCTGTTGCGCCGTAACCTAATCTTCTGTTATCGTCTCTTCCTACCCATATCGCAGTTGTCAATTGTGGTACAGTACCCACAAACCAAACATCCCTTTCTGATGAAGTTGTTCCTGTCTTACCAGCCGCCGGACGACCTATAGCCGCCGCCCTACCTGTACCGTTATTAATTACAGACTGCATCACATCAATCACAGATGCAGATGCCCAAGGATTTAAAACTAAACGAGGCTTAGGTGTATTGTCTATCAAAACATTGCCATTACTATCACTGACACGCATGATTAATGTAGTCGGTGATTGCCAGCCATAATTTGCCAAAGTAGCGTAGGCACTAGCCATTTCCACAGGCGTTACACCAATTGCACCTAAAGGCAAAGACGTGACAGGTTTCATCGGACTCGTAATACCCAAAGTCCGAGAGGTTTCAATAACTCTATTTAGACCTACAGCTTTGCCAAGTTTGATTGCTGGAATATTCCGAGATAGTGATAAAGCTGTGCGAATTGGTATTGCTCCCATGAAACTATTATCGTAGTTGCGTGGAGAGTACCAACCATTGCCATCACGATACCTGACTGGAGTATCCTGCACTATTGTATTGGGTGTGAACTTGCCACTAGCAAAAGCAGCATAGTAAACAAACGGCTTAAAAGCAGACCCTGGCTGACGACGGGCTTGGGTTGCTCGGTTGAACTCGCTAGTTTTAGCATCTACACCACCGACTAAAGCTTTAATAAAATGGGTGCGCGGGTCAATAGCTACTAAAGCTATTTGATTATTTCTTAATCCTTGGCGTTTTAGCCTTTGATGCCAACTCTTGACCGTTTTGTTGGCCATCATTTGCAATTTAGCATCAACGGTTGTTTGCACCCGCAGTCCACCTTTCAGCAGTGCATCACGTCCAAACTTTCTCACCAACTCTTGCGCTACGCTATTAGTTATATAAGGTGCAGCACTACCTTCTAAAGTTCTCTTGTTATTCAGTTGAATCTTTTGCTTAATAGCCTGATTATAATCCTGCTGGCTAATCCAGTTTAATTCCAGCATTCTCAACAGCACTTCTTTCTGCTTTTGTTTTGCTAATTCCAGGTTAATAAACGGGCTGAAATTTTCTGGTGCAGGAAGTAATCCTGCCATCATAGCTGATTCAGCTAAGTTTAAATTTGCGGCTGACTTATTAAAGTAATAACGCGCAGCCATTTGGACACCATAATTGTTATCACCCCAATAAACTTGATTGAGATACAGATCCAATATCTCATCCTTACTGAGAACTTGTTCTAAACGAATTGCCAGCACCGCTTCTGCTATTTTCCTTGTCAAAGTACGCTCTTGAGATAAAAACAAGTTTTTCACCAATTGCATGGTGAGAGTAGAGCCGCCTTCTTGCACTTCCCCAGCTTCTAAGTTAACCACTAAAGCACGCCCTACTCCAACAGGATCGATACCGTAATGGTTGTAAAAATCACTATCCTCACTGGCTAATACTGCCCGTTTCAGGTGAGGAGAAATTTTCTTTAAAGGAACTACTTCACGATTAACTTCTCCATGAATACTTGCCAATAACCTGCCTTTAATGTCATAGATATAAGTTGTTTCAGCAGGTACAAAATTTCTGATTGTTCTAACACTTGGTAAATCACGGAAACTAATAGCTAAACCAAGCAATCCCCCAGCTAGTACAGAACTTGTCAGCATGGTGATTGATAAAAGGGTACAACCGGTAATTTGACCCACCCCCTTCCAAAACTCTAAACTAGGCGAAGTCCGCATTGGCGGCTGCTTATCTTCAAAAGTCCTTAATGAAGACACGGCAATTTTATTTCCTCATTGAACTGCAATTGATTCAGCAAAGCCAAGCAAATAATTCTCGGCCACTGATAATAATTTGATAGTTATGAAGGTTGATATATTTCTAGCAAACATAACTTAATCCACTTATAAAGTATAAAGATTACTGAGTAGTATATCTTCTACTTAGAGGCAGAATTTTGTGACACCATAAGCGTCGATTAAATACAAAATATCCTTCAGCAGCATTCACTCTAACTGATGCGTGGAGAGACAGGCAAGACTCGTTTTTCTCCTATAAAGCTTATACAGGTTTATTTCTATACTTAGGACTATTGACACTATGACACTCCTCTATTTCTACTCAAATTACATTAAGCAATCACTAGTACAAGACAAATTACAAAAATTTTCGCAGGTTGTTAAATAAGCACCCAAACCTAACAATAGAACACCGATTACAGCAACGGTGTGTTCCACCACCAGAATATTCCCACGAGCGTCAGTTTATGCAGATGGTCTTTTCTGGAAAACTCTTTGCACTGATTGCTGTACTATCTTTCAGCCTAAGCATTGCTTTTGATAGATGTCTTATACAACTAAAACGGGGATAACCTAAGTTATAGAAATTTAATGATGGTGCTTAGGGTTTCTTCGAGAAACGACTACTTTTCATGAGAATTCTTTTCGTTGATGGCTATTTGTCCACTGTCTCAATGCCCAAAGACTAGTTAAAGCAGCTAATCCGGCCCCAAGAGAGTCCATAACTAAATCAATAATTGTGTCATCTAAACTTTCAATTACTTCAGTGCTAAGAACTTTCCCCGCAGACCATTCTGTAATTTCCCATAAAGCACCAATAGCGATGCCAAAACTGGTAATTGTTACCAGATATAAAAGTGTATGATTCCGAAATATGTTCAACATTGAACTGTAAACTAAAAAACTGAGAGCCAGGGTAATTGCAAAAGTCGTATAAGTATGAACAATCTCGTCATAAAGCCCTGGCTTACCAAATAAACCCCATACCCAACCAGTAGCATTTAGCAATGCAGCCAAGACAAATAAAAAATCAAACAAGGTGGGTAATTTATCATCTCGCACCACAAACACAAAAGATGCTACAAGGAAAAATGCTAGACCCACAGCATTTAACCATTTACCTTGAACTGCTGCGGCTATCACAAATATTGCCAATAGAGCTTGTCCTATCCAGGCAATAACTCGATAACCTTTCCAATTTAAAGTTTGCATATATACTTACCCAACAATAATTTTACGATTTCCAATTTTTAATATCGCTATCATTTTCTAAATTTTTAATAACTCGGTAATATCTTTCTTCTACATCTTTGCGGTTTTGTTCTTGTGAGAGTATTTATGTAATTTAAAGACAAAAATCTTGGGATTTTCTTTCTTCTACTTTCAAACAATATTGGAATAGGTAAAGCTGTAGCCAATGCCTCAAGGCTCACAGTTTTAATAGATTGTAATAAATTTATCAGGATTTTTAGTAATAAATATTCTGCACGTCCCAATTCTCGCTTGAGGTTTGTCTCGTAGAATTCTAGTAACATTATCATTAAATAGAGCTTGTTGCCAATGAAGGCTCTTTTTCTTTTACGACAAATTGCTCCACTCTTTGCAATATAAGCATTCTAAACCATTTTGTCCCCCCGCAAGAGTACCAGCACGTTCAGTTCCATGTTTCCGCAATACGCGAAACTATTCTAGCGTTAAAATTTTGCGCCACTCCTCATCATTTTTCATGATTTCAAATTTATTGTTGGCGATCGCCATAACTTGTGACTTACCTGTTAAATAGCGTGATAACAATACTGTGGCAACTGTTACTGCACCTGCTTGTAAAAAATATCGTTTTTTCATAATTTATTGGCAAATTTAGCTAGTTGTATTACTAGCTTGAACCTTGACTCTGAATTAGCCCTGATAAAATTATTAAAATTCTCTAAGAATAATGGTGATAGGAAACAGAGAACAAATAATTATGAGGTGTACTGAATTGCTCTGAGACTAAGAACCAGGCAAGCGATCGCTCAACAGCCATTGTGTCTTATTCGCTTCTGAATGACGATAGCCACAGCGAAAAATACAACGTTTATTATTGTGGTGATGTAGTTTAGCGCAGCGAACAGCACGTTTACCTTTGAGCATCACATAAATTTCTGCGGCTGAGAGCATCCCCAGAAGTGGTGCAGTAAAATAAACCCAAATATCTGTCCAATTGTGAGCGGGAATTGCTGATGCTAGAGTACGTGTTGGATTCATGCTCATCCCTGACAAGGGGGCTTCTATAGTAATGTAGATTGCAATGAGTATCCCTGAAAATATCCCCGTAAATGGGGCAAGTTTGGGAGTATTAGAGACAAATAAAATCATCAGCATCACCCCAAAAGAAATAATTATTTCAGCTAAAAAGGCGATACCTGTACCCTCCACACCAGGAATTGTAATAATGTAATTGACAGAGGGATGGGTAATTGCATTTCCCAATAGTGCGATCGCTAACAGTAATCCCATCAATCCGCCTAAAAATTGCGCCAGGATATAAAAAATCGCATCCCACAGCTGAATTTTGCCGAGGCGGAAGAAAGTGAATGTGACAACTGGATTGATATGTGCGCCGGATTGCTTACCCCAAGGAGAGTAGACGATCGCGATCGCAATTAACCCCATCGCTACTCCGATGATCAAGCGGCGTAAAATTGCTTCGTGAATAGTCTGTCTGATCATTGAAGCTGGATGCTCTAACACCGCAGTCACAATCGCCGCCAAAATCATAAAAATACCCAAACCCGCAGCTTCCATCAAATATTCAGGATAGTGTTTCCGTAGTGCCTGCAACATCATAACTTTGGATTTTGGATGAATCCATAACAAAAGTTGTTTCTGAGATAGTTTTGACTTACTGTTCTTGATAATTCCAAAGTAATCCTCCATCCACAAAAAAGGTACTACCTGTTATATAGTCAGCATCAGCAGAAGCGAGAAAAGTCACTAAGGAAGCTACATCTTGCGGTTTACCTAAGCGACTCAGGGGGATATTTTGTAATAATGCCCCCAACTTTTCTGGATCATTCAACAACTTAGTATTAATCGGCGTTTCTATTGCTCCTGGTGCAACATTATTAATAGTTATTCCCAGCGCACCCAACTCAACTGACAAATTACGAGTCAGCATTTTTATTCCACCTTTACTAGCACAATAAGCTGTAAAATTAGGAAATGGTAATTCTTCATGCACCGAACTAATATTAATGATTTTTCCAGTTCTTTGAGTAGCAATTAAATGTTGAACAAAGCTTTGAGTAGCGAAGAAAACACCTTTTAAATTAACATTCATCACAGCATCATAATCTGCTTCTGTGACTTCCCAAAAAGGTGCGTGTTTTTCAATGCCAGCATTATTTACCAAAATATCTAATTTGCCAAAATGGTGAATACTTTCTGCAATTAATTGACGCACTTCCTCAACACTACCCAAGTCAGCTTGTACGGTGTAACCATGAGATTTAGGACATTGAGCCATGTGACACTTACCATCAAAAGCATCTACCTTGGCTAAAGTTTCCTCTGCTCCTTCTGGATGAGAGCGATAGTTAATCACAACATTTGCCCCAGCTTGGGCAAGATGTAAAACAATTCCTTGTCCAATGCCTTGACTGCTACCTGTAACCAAAGCAACTTTACCTTGTAAATTCATGATTTTCTCTTGATTAATTTTTAACTTCTTAAAGTAGCAGCCCCAAAAGTAGCATTAAACCTGCGACACCAAATAGCAACAGATTTATAATCGGCTAAGTTAATTTTTTGAGGAATGAGATAACGTTGTTTGCCTCTAAATTTTCGTAATGGGGCTATGACAATATAATCTCCTCTTCTTAAAGGATAAGCTGGCGGACGAGTTGCACCAATGACGTTATGAGAACGGTGTAAAACTATAACTAGGTCTGGGCCTGATGTAGAAGTTTTAAATGACTGCTCAAGCTCAATAAATGATTTGCCATCTTGGGTAGTAATGTTGACTGTTCCTTGAGTTGTGTGTTCTCCAGAAACAAATGTGCCAGACTTGATATTATTTTTCGCTGAAGATTTAGCAGGCTGTGGGGAAGACTGCATTTGAGTTAATAGTATGGAAGTATTGGCATTTGCACTAACAAGATTTGTGAGCAACTGTTTATTTGATAATTCTTGGACACAACCACCCATAAACAGAGAAACTAGACTAAATCCGAGCAAATATTTCAATTGCATAAAAAAAATCTCCTGAATGTAACAACCATTCGTTTCAGTTGGCATCTCAACCTGAAATTAATTATTATTTAAATAATTAGTTAATAAATTATGAGCATCTAAGAAATTGCATCGATAAAGCTGATTTTTGGTTTAGAAAATTATGAAAATTTTCTCAGCAAAATTTAAGCATATCTCCGTTATGCTTCTAGAGGATTTGGAGCAGTTATGTGAGAGCTAAGAAGAATTTTTCCGAATGGCTAGGGCAGGTGATTGCTGAGATTGTAGCCAAGGAAGAAGCTCTTTAGCTTCCCAGGAGGATTTCCCCGCCTTGGGCAATCAACCTAATCTTTTTCAGGATGCCAGATTTATGCACAATTTGCTGAATATACCCTACTGCATCCATATTTTTGGGCTATTCTTGTAGACTAGATTAGTCCAGCATCAATCTCAAATTGGCATGACTCAGGGGCAAAAAACTGCAATTGAAGGTATCTATGAAGTCTGTATTGGTGTTCCCGATGCAATTTTTGCGATTCAATACTGGGAACAATTTGGCTATCGTATCGGCCAAATGGGTGAACTATCTCCTAGTGCAGCTGATCAATTGTATGGGGTAAATTCAGGTTTACGCTCGATTCGCCTTTACCACCAAAATGCAGATCATGGTTTAATTAGGTTGATGGTGTGGCAAAATCCCACAAATCCAGGGTTGGGGTTAGCTTCAATGAAAATTAAGGGCAATCGTTGGGCTACTAGTTTAACTGGTGATGTTTTAACCATTTTAAATCATGCAGAGGAAGCAAAAGCCGCCGGGCGGGCTATCCGCTATACTCCTCCTTACTGGGAAATAATTTACCAAAAAGAGCAAAAAAATCGTCCTTTTATCGATCCTGTGGTAGGGGTGCGCGAAATGTTGTTATTGCAACCATTGACTCGACAGGTTTTGTTTCAAAGGTTTGGCTATAGCATCCCTAATTACGGTGAAATTAACCACGAATGCGCTTTTGGGACTAGCCAGTTTACCCACATGGGGATTATTGTTCAGGATGATAGCAAGGAAAGCCTGAAATTTTACGAAGAAGTTTTGGGTTTGCTGCGGGTGCGTGATGATGTGGAAACTAGCTATGAATCTTCTCTAGCGGGGAGAGATATTTTTGATTTACAACCAGGGGAAAAGTTTATTGTCACTACCTTTGATGATCCCCGTTCCTCTAAGTCTGACATGATGGCGGCGCGGAGTGGAAGGTTGTATGTGATTCGGTTTCCCAACGCGATGAATTTAGAGTCAAGGTTTGAAGCAGCACAACCTGGTAGTTTGGGGATGTCACTCTATACTTACCGGGTGCAGGGAATAGAAACATATTGCGATCGCATCCAGGCTAGTCCTGTGCCAAAATTTACTAGTATTGTCGAAAATGAGTTTAGAGAGAAAAGTTTCTCGTTTATTGCGCCGGATGGGTACTTCTGGAATTTAGTGGAAGGCTAAATAAGTCGAAAATGCCGAAAAAATCGCTAGTCTTAATTTTACTGGTTGTAATGTCTGCATTACTAGTGGCGATCTCATCTACAGCCATGAGCATTTATTCGTATGGAAATAATACTCATAATCTCAAAGCAGATGCAGCAATTGTCTTGGGTGCAGCTGTCTGGGGAGAAGAACCTTCACCAGTCTTTCGAGAACGCATTAACCACGCCGTTAACTTATATAAAAATGGCGATGTGAAGCAGATGATTTTTACTGGTGGTGTTGGGGACAAGGATGAACCCGCCGAAGCTATAGTCGGTAAAAACTATGCGATTCAGCAAGGGGTAAAAACAGCCGATATTCTCACTGAAACGCAGTCGCGCACAACGCGCCAAAACCTCAACAATGCTGGGGAAATCGCATCTCTTCACCAATTAACTAAGTGTCTCATCGTGAGTGACCCTTTGCATCTCAAACGAGCTGTATGGATGGCGCGAGATTTAGGTATGGATGCTTATCCATCGCCTACGCCTACTACCCGCTATCGTAGTTTGCAAAGCCAAATACCTTTTTTAATGCGCGAAACCTATTTTTATTTTGTCTATCTGATATTTAAAATTTAGTCACCGTTAGCTTCAAACCAGAATCGAGGCGGGGTACTTTGAGATAATCTACTGGTTCAGTAAGTTGCGGAATTTGCTTACTTGCTGATTCTTGACATTTTTTTAAGACAGCATCAGGATTTTCCAGAAATTCTAGTGGGTTGATGTTTTTACATCCTGTTTCTTGTACCACTGTCAGAGAACTGGCGGTATCTTGAAGATTATTGGTTTGGTTAATGGGATTGTTCCACTGACTATTGATGGTGACTGGTTCTATCAACAAAGCCGCAGCTTCATGACGTTCGCCGATGATTTCGAGGGAATTTTCTGGGTTAGCATAGGCAGTTTGGCTAACTGCGATCGCACCCATTACTAAAACTAAGCTTATATAAAAATATTTCATCAAAAACCTCAGTTATCTAGAATTTAAAAAGACGAATTACAAATTTGTATCAAGTACAGTTCTAGCAAAAATATTTCGACAAGTCTATGGTGTTAACTAAACTCAATCGGCTCTAATTTTTGTGCATAAATTAAATCACAATACTAAATCATTGGTGAGAGCCTAGAACCCCAGTTTATCTGAAAAATCGGGGTTCTGAAACAAATTAAATCTGTAAGCTTTTCCTACGGTAAAACCAAGTCTGTAATTAAAGCTGCATGGTCAGAATTAGCATTACCTCCAATATAAGTTCTAGCAACTTGGAAATGTTTACTAACAAAACAGTGGTCAATGGGAATATTCATCAGTGGAATCAACCAATGGGCGAAGTTTACATGAGTTGCAGGTCTAGGCCAGCTAGGTAAAATCCCGAAACCTAAGCGGGTATTATGTAACTTAGTTTTATTAACAAACTTCCGATAATAAGGCGACCACGGCGTTAAATTAAAATCTCCGGCTAAAATCAATGGCTGATTTAATCCTTGAATATATTCCGTTATTGCTGCTAATTGCAGATTACGACTGCGAAAAGTGGCTGGCTTTACAGGCACGAGTGGATGAGTTCCTATAAAAGTAATCGGTCGTTTATTTATTTCTAAAGTTGCAACTAGGTTATGCTTGGCTTTTTTGTTGAAATTATCTGCTCTCGCATCTTGAATAGGAAACCGACTAAAAAGAGCTATTCCACCACCAGAGCTTCTAAAAGCATAAGGCAAATTTGGTTTTAATTGAGATTGAATTATTTCAAAAGAGGTTTGATTAATTTCCAGCAATAATGCTACATCAGGTTGATTATCTGCTACTAAATCGACAATTTTATTGTGTTCATTATTTTGGGTATTGATATTAAAAGATAAAATCCGTATAGTTTTAGCTGCATTACCAGCTACTTGTTGAGTATGGGATAGATACCAAGGCAACACCTCAACTAAATTTAGTCCTAGCAATAATACAGCAGTGAAAAATAGTATTTTGTGCTTTATATATCTTATTCTCCAAAGAATAAATAAAAGAATACTCACTAGCAATGATATGATCAGATACTGGTAGCGGAAATGAGTGACTAATTCTAGCGGCCAAGACCAGGCAATGTAAGTAAATAATGATAATAATCCTAAGACAGATAAAGTAGCGATCGCCACAATTAAAGTTAGTCGTTGCCACATAAAATTAATTTACGTAAGTATCACCAATTAACATCAAGCACACTTACCTGTTTTTCGGATTAGCATACCATCATTTAAATCAATGAAAGCCCTACCGGAAGGTGGCAAAAAGTAGTTGAATAAGTACCAGTAACTAACCTAAAAATTTTGCTCATGAGAATTTGGGCTGCGACAGTTGTACTCACTTCTTCTTTGGTAATCTCTGGGGTTCTTCATCCCTCAGTTTTCGCCAACAATGCTAAGACACCTTCTCAGTCAACATCTCAGTCCCAGTCGAACAAAGCACAACAAATTAACGTTCGTAAAGCTGAGTTTGGCATCGCTAAAATTGACTCTGAAGGGATATTGAACTTTACTCCCTCAACTAAAGTACCGCTAGCAGAAGGTAACAAATACGGCTGGCGAATTCAACTGCAAAATATTCAGGGTGAAGTCAGATGGCGGGAAGTCATACGATTACCAAAGCCTCCAGAAACCTGGGCTACAGATAACGGTGAAAACTTCACATTATCACCAGATGGAGTTGAAGCTATTTCCAATCGCACACAGTTAGCGAAGGATGGTGTGATTGAGAATTTTTGGACGATCGCACCCGGTGATCCTCCAGGTAAGCATACAATACACGTATATGTTGATGACCGTCTCGTCGGTAATTTTGAATTTGAACTTTTACCTAAAGGGGGACAAGAGCAGAAGAATACAAGGTAAACTTCTGTTAAGTATTAAGCAACTTTAACATAACCCTCAGATTGTTACAAAATTTCAGAAACCCAGTTTTAAAAAACCGGGTTTCTTGAGTTTCAAGTAATAATTCACAACTGTCATAACAGTTACTTGCAGAGTATCTTGGAGATAGAGGTTTGATATTTGTGGAGTAGCGATCGTGAATACAGAAGAATTTCTGCGATTGATGGCAAAACAGCGTCCCTGTCCTCAAACACTACCAAAAGCACTGCAAGCCTTGTGGCATGACAAACAAGGTGATTGGAATCAAGCCCATGATATTGTGCAGGATGCCCGTGATGCAGATAGTGCTTGGGTTCATGCTTACCTACACCGCAAAGAAGGTGATTTGAATAATGCCCATTACTGGTATCAACGCAGTAGTCAGCCAGCATTTAGCGGGGATATCAACCAAGAATGGGAACAGATAACTTCTTTCTTATTGAAGAAGGTAAATACAACAAATGGATGCTGAGGAAATCAAACGGCGATATCAAGCAGGGGAGAGATATTTCTCCGCCGCCAACTTAATTAAAGTTAAGTTAATTGCTGCCTATTTGCCTGGGATCAATTTATGGGGAGCAGATTTAACTGGTGCTAACCTAGCTAGAGCAAAAATGTGGGGAGCAGACTTAAGCAGAGCAAATCTAGCCAATGCCAACTTGACTAGAGCAAATTTGTGCGGAGTCAAACTAAATGAGGCCAATCTGCGGGGAGCTAAACTTAATTTTACTAAGTTGTATGGAGCAGATTTAACTGGTGCTTATTATGATGAAACCACCCGCTTTTCTAGAGGTTTTGATCCTGTTAGTAGAAATATGCGGAAGTTTTGACTTAGCCACAAATGTGGTTATTTACTAGATAACTAGCACTCTACTTTTATCCATTTTCCAGCAACCTCACCACCCATCAGGCATAGTTAATTCAAGATTCTTCGGCGGCGGGTAGTGGGAATATTTCGCCAGATAAATATGCTGAAAAGTGCTTTTGGAAGTATAACCAAGATGTCATATCTTCACCATCATTCAGAGCTTTTGGAGCTTGCTTATATAAAGGTACGCGATGATTAATTTCATCTTGGAGTAACTGAGGCAATTCGGTTAAACCCTTGACTTTACTACCAAATGCACTATATATCAGATAACCGGGGCGATCGCTCATTTTCATCCAAGGCAACCATTGACCAATCCTATCCCAACTTAGCCGCAATTGTGAAACTGAAGTTAATTCTGAGTTAAATAAATCTGCGGTTGGTACTGTGAGTTTAAATAATTCTGCGGCTTGATAAGTTTCATAGGGGCTATATTCAGCTAATTTTGGATCGTCAGCTAAAGGGTTGGGATATGTAGGGAAAATGTCAAACACAAAAGTTGTGTTTTCTCCTTCTAATTGGGCGGGAAATTTGCCTTTAAAACAGCCCTGTACAGGATTATTTGCTACATGAATTACTGGGACTATTTCACCTGTCCAGGGATTTTCCCATTTGCGTAAAATTTCCTCTGTTTCTGGATTTAAATAATAGGTTAGTTCCCTAGAAGTAAAATCCCAGCTACCTACTTCTTGTGGAATGCACCTACTCACACTCAAACCCAAAATTTTAAACAGCAGTTTTCTTTTCTGTCCAGGAATAAAAGCGTAAATTTTGCCTGTCCAGGTAAGAAAAGTTGATTCAGTTGAGTCAAGAGAAGAACGAGTTTTTACCCAATATTGAGCATCTAATTCTTGAGTTTGGAAAACCATATATAAAATCCTTAAATAATTCGTAATTCGTAATTCGTAATTCGTAATTAGTCAATAGTTACTCTCCCCTGTCACCTGTCACCTGTCCCTTGTCCTCTAAACCCCTACACCCTTTTGACTATCAAGGCGACGAAATAAAAATAACCACAGGGGTAAAGAACTGTTAATGGCGATGAGCCGCACCAAATGACCTGTTGTCACAATTTCTACATTATGATCTAATGCCAGTGAAACCAAGATCATTTCTGCTGCTCCCCCTGGTGCGGTGACTAATAAACAAGTCAACCAGTCCCATGAGGTTAATTCCATTGCTAGTATAGTCGCGATCGCACCAGCAATTAAAGTCATAACTACAGACATTAAAGCGTAACCTATAGCTCTTTTGCCAAAGGTGGGTTTTTCTCCCCAATATTCGCCAATGGTGATTCCCAGCAGTGTTTGACCAATAATATTGATCAATTGTGGTGGGTTGAAATTAATATCACTGACAAATGGCAACCAACCTAACACAGAATTAAATGTGAGTCCTAATAGTAATGCACCAAAAAAATCCCCCGCAGGTAGGTTGAAAATGGCAACAACATAAACTATGAGGGCGGTGATTGGCAATGCTAATGCTAATAATTCTAATTGTGATAGATCAAAATTCAGCCAAGCACTATTAGCTGATAGGGTTGGTAAATTCCAGTTATTCCCAACTGCTGTTCTGGCAATGAAGGGAATCAGTAAAACTACAGAGGTGGCGCGAATAGCCTGCACCATTGCTACCAATGTAACATTTTTATCATAATCAGCTGCGATCGCTGACATCACCCCCACACCCCCAGGAACTGTAGCTAGCATTGCGGTTAAAAGATTGGTTTTACTCAAGCGCGAGTAGATATAGCCAATACAGCCACCACACAACAGTAAAAATAGGGTCAACAACATAAATATAGGAATTCCAGCCGCTAGGCTAGTTAAATCACTATTAGCATTGGTAGCACCAACTGTCAGCCCTACTAACGCCATCCCAACTTTTCTCGCCATCCGATTCGGTCGGGGAGAATACTGATAAAATATGCGACAGCATTGCAAAATCACTGTACCCGCAGCAATACCGCCAAATATCCACGAAATTCCGCCAAAGTGTAACTTTGTTAATGCTACAGCTAGGGGAAAGGACAACAGCATTTCCAAGGTAAGGACTATGAGTTGTTTCCCTATTAGCTGTGGTTTGGCAACTCCAATCTGTTGATTAATGGTTTCCTCTAGAGTGGAAACAGGACTTACACTTTGATTCATCTATACGCGGGTTGAAATTAATTTAACTATATAAATAATTAAAGGTTCGTAGTAAGGACTTTAGTCCTAAAAGAAGGACTAAAGTCCTTACTACGAACTCAAACACAATAATTTTACATTAATCAACATAGTTAGGTTTATGCAGCAAGCCCTACTTAGACATTGACCAAATTTAAACAATTATCAGTTAGTTGATAACTGATAACTGTTCACTGATTCAATCCTCGTCTAAGGCCGGAAATGCTTCTTCAAACTTCCATAATTCATCTTTATTGTTGAGAAACCATGTTCTAGTCACTGGTGTCAATTGTTCCCAAATAATATCACCGGGAATATGAGGAGAGGCATAGCGATATTTTTGCCCAAGTAATTGTAAATTCTCCGCTACTTCATCCGGAATACCAAATTCTTGCCAATCAACTTGGATGTATCTACCTGCAACCCCAGATGTAGGGTCAAATACTAATTGTGCGGTTCTGATTAAGTCAGCAAAGTGTGTTGCTTTAAGTGATTCTTCATGCTCGTAAGACATATTCGCTGGAGTAATAAAAGGTGTGTGAAGTTTGAATTTACTACCAGAGATTTTGCTTCCAATACTCTTATTTTAGCGCACCAGTAACTGCGATGGGTTAGGAGATGATGAGTAACATAACTATGGAATTAATTTGAGACGTTGATTTTTATTAATTATGTCAACGGTTTAGCAAATTACCAGGGATAATTCAAATATATATTTGAAATGATTTTATCGCCATCCTCAATTATTCTGAGAGCCGACAACCCCGGTTAATCAAAGAAACATGGGTGATGAGTTCTTGCAGTGTCTAAGTTTTTTTCTTAAGAATAGTTTTAGAGGTGATCAAAATGATGGGAATATTTTGGTTGACCGTTATTGGGATAGTTTGGCTATTTGGTTTCACTTTGTTAGCAGAAATGTGGTTCTATGAAGAAGAACAGGAGTTAGAAAATAGGGAGTTGTGAGTGGGGAGAAGGAAAAGAGATTGTTATATGAGTAATTGGGGGATGGGTAATCTCAAGAGCGTAATTGTGCTATTATTTGGGCTGGATTCCAATAAGCGCGAGTGGTTTGAATCTTACCTTCGGCGTTGACTTCAAAAATAGTAATTCCCTCAAATTTGACTGATTTACCACTTTTGCTAACTCCTGTGATTGTCCATTTGACGGCTGCTTCGTTGCTAGCAATGAAGATATGTTCAGTTGTTGGTTCTAATTGTGCAAATACAGCTTGCAACTGTCCGATAAATTCGCGATATCCTTCATGAACTTTTGTAGGTGGTTCACCTACCGGATCGTGACTTATAGCATCTTCAGCAAAGTTATCAACCCAACCTTCTGGGTTCATGGCTGCAATGTTAGCAAAGTAAGCAGCAACGGCTTTTTCAATAATTTCGTTTGACATAATTTGGTTTGATCACTTTTCAATAGTTTCTACCAAAACGGTGACGGCAGCGATCGCCACTAACATTTCGTCATTTTTGTCATTAAGAGAAGCAATAGCGCGTCCTTGTACTACCATACCCCCAGATTCTACAGTCAGGCTTTTGCGTCCAAAGGGTAATACAGCTAAGACTTCGGCTTCTCTGACTTGTTCGGGATAAGGTACTGCTACCTGGACTTCCACAATCATCTCATTCGGGTCATTTAAACCAGCAACTTCCCATACACCCAGTAAAGCATTGTGGGCGATCGCATTACGAACAGCTCTTGCTGCGGCTACAGTCGGTTCTTGTCCATGTTGATCTACACCCATCCCCATCTCAATAATTAAGCGTTTACGAGCCACAGTTAACTCCCAAAATCTTCACTTTTAACTATAGATAGGAGTAGTGTATTTCAATCTGATGATTTTCTAGTTACGAATTATTATGCGCGATCGCACTCACACTAATATCTCTACTGAGTTACAACAAGCCACCGCCGACTTACATCAAGTTAACCCTGGGGTGGGACTACTGCGTTTTAGTCTCATTGGCTTGGTATTTCTTAGTTGTGTGGCTTTGGCTAGGTTGACGCAGAACAATATTGTGTTTGTGAGTGCAACAATCATAGCGGGAATTTCCTATTCTTTTTGGCTAATTTGTACCCATGATATGAGTCATTGCACTTTGACGGGGTGGACTTGGTTTGATAAGGTCATACCTCGATTGATTAGCTGGCCGATGTTGTGGCCTTATAGTCTCTATGCAGAGTTACACGCCTGGCATCATGGTTGGAATGGTAGCGATTTGAGAGATCCCGAACGGGTACAATGGACTTGGCAAGAATACCAACAAGCACACCCACTTTTACAATGGTATGTCCGCCATCAGTGGAGTTGTGATATTTTCCTCCTCGGCGGAATTGGGTTGATTATTAAAACTTTTATGATGGCTGTGCGCTTCCAGAATTTAAGTTCGCGGATGCGTCGCCAATTCATGTTAGATGTCTCAGGGATGCTGGTTATACAAAGTGTGTTGCTGACTATTGTGATTTTGCATGGGGAGTTGCTGCGCTACATCTTATTTTGGGTGATGATGGAACGGGTGATTGGCATCATCATGCAGACACGCGATCATTTGGAACACTACGCACTGTGGGGGAAGTTTAACAATCATCAGTTAACCCAGCTTTATACTTCTCGCAATTTGAGAACTATTCCCCTCTTGGGATGGTTAATGGGTGGTTTAAATTATCATGCAGTGCATCATGCTTTTCCAGGGATTCCTTTTAATCAACTCCCCGCAGCATTTGAGCGCGTTCAAGGGGTGTTAGTAAAACATAATTTTCCCCCTATGCAATTAGATTCTGGTTATATTCAGTCAACTTTTGAATTGAGTCATCATCCTTCTTTGATTGGTGAAGCTACTACATCTGAGATTTGTGGCGATCGCATGATGCTAATTTGATCAATCATTAGTAGATTAGGGTGTTGGATTTCCTTACGTCAAACACTACGCGCTTCAAGTTGGTAAACCCTTCCACTGAGATGGCTTCCCCATCTACACCCCAAGCTAAAATAAGGACTAAAGTCCTTACTACAAACTTCACGCAATCGGTTCAAATACCATTTGGGGAATTAATACACCCGCTTGTAATTCCCCAATACCTAAAAAACGGGTTTCTGTTTCGTAAACTCGCACATTACCAGCCATCTCTGGATTTAGGGAAATACGCTGTCCTTGACACCATTTTTGTGCAGAAATATTGGGTAAAGTCACAGATGGTAAGTGTTGTAAGACTGCATCTGGGGAGATGGGTTGAAATGTCCCGACTTGTAGTTGGGTTTCTAAGTCCGAGAAGGTGAGACTAGCTGCTAAATTAAAGCCACTACTTTGAGTGCGAGTTAAAGCGGCGAGAGTTCCGCCAGTATTTAACACTGTACCTAAATCACGCGCGATCGCCCGAATATATGTCCCCCCACCACAGGCTATTTCTACATCCAATTCTGGAAAATCTCCGGCTCGCCAATCTAAAATTTCCGTACTATAGATTTCTACTATCCGCGAGGGAACTTCTACTGTTTCCCCTTGACGCGCTAAATCGTACAGGCGTTTCCCTTCTACTTGAATTGCGCTGTAAATTGGTGGGATTTGCTCGATTTTGCCTGTAAATTTTGCCAGTGCAGTTTTTATCTGTGCTAAATCTAATTCTCCACAGGGTTGGGAAGTGATGATTTCACCTTGCAAATCATCTGTTGTAGTTCTCACCCCTAAACGGATGGTGGCTTTATAGGCTTTGTCACTGGGGAGATATTGTAATAATCTTGTTGCTTTACCAACTGCAATTGGTAGCACACCAGTAGCGGCTGGATCTAAAGTTCCCGCGTGTCCTACACGTTTGAGCTTTAATAATTTTCGTACCCGCGCCACGCAATCATGAGAAGTCCAGCCAAATGGCTTGTTTAAATTAATAAAACCTTGCACTGTGAAATTTGGTAGTTTGCCGATCAGCCACAATTTTAACGTGAGTTGGACAAACCTCCGCCTTTCACGCTAATAAGGTTGGGAGGTAGCACCGAAAAATGTAGCAGCAGGCGATCGCTACAGCGACATGAGTACCGTCAACCGCTAGGTATAATTAATACTATAGATATCTAGCGCAAAATTCGTAGAGACTTAGCATTGCTACATCTCTACGAATTTTTATGTTGGGGAATGATCTGATCTAAACCGTATTGATAATTACTTAACTTCTTCCGGTGCAAAAGCCTTGATTTTACCCTTTTTGACCGCCACCACTACATCATAAGTTGCACAATAAGAGATAGTGACATTATTAGCCTTATTGTAAAGATTAACTACCATACCTGCGCCACCAGGTTGAACTCCGATTGGTTCTAAGTCGCCAAAGAAAAAGCGACGCAACTGATCACCACTACCAAATTGACCCTTATTTTTCATAAGTAAGTCAATTTTTTGCTGTACAGTCAAACCTGTAGCATCTTTCATTTCCGCAGCTGATGCTTGAACCCAAGTAGGGTTAATAGCTTGTAGTGGAATATCAAAGACTGTTAACATACCAGCTAAAGCCACACTTGTCAGTAAAGATGGTGCAAGTTTCATTTGTAACTCCAGTTTTTGTTGATCTCAGCGATTACAGCATCTCACCAACTACTGAAGTCCGCCTGAACGCCAACTAGAAATTACCTGAATTTACTTCTCCGTAAAATTCAGTCGCTACTCAGCTTTTTCTCATAAAAATATGGTTTTAAGTGCATCATAAAAGCTGAAAATAGTTAATGGTATTTAGTGGGAGTAGTGTAACTGTGACCAAACCGAGAAGAAAAAATAGTTTCATAAACCAAATTCCTGGTCAAATTTATCTATGGTTTGCAGTTCTGATTTTTGGCGCATCAAGTGCAATTACTCGCAAATTGACCGAAATTGGTGCAGAAAACTTCTTAGGTGGTCGTAACCCGATTTCCTTGTGTAACGTTTTATTTGTCGGAAATCTCTGCGCCTTAACATTGATGATCTTCATTTATGGGCGACAGTGGAATAAAACAGCTTTGCAGAAACTTACTCAAAAAGAATGGTTTAACCTGACAGTTGTTGCCATTTTATCAGGAGCTTTAGCCCCTGGCTTAATTTTTCAATCCCTGGCGTTAACTAATGTTAACAATGTAATTTTGGTAGGACGGATAGAACTTCCCTTGAGTTTAGCGTTATCTATTTTACTGTTGAAAGAACGAGTAAATATTTGGGAAATTGTCGGCGCGATCGCAGCTTTTATTGGGGTGATTTTAACTGTGATTCTTCAGCCTCAAACGGGTAACGTCATGATGGATATGGGAGGTTTTAATATCGGTGTGGGGGAGTTTTTAGCAGCCACAGGAGCAATATTTTTAGCCTTTGCTACTATTATTAGTAAACAACAACTTGCTCATATTCCCTTGGGGATTTATAGTATCTTTCGTACTGCCTTAGGCACTATCGTATTTTTCATCTTTGCTATAGTGCTTTATGGTAGTGAGCATTTTATGGATGTGCTATCACCTTTTTTATGGCAATGGATGTTTATTTATGGTGGAATAATTGTCGTTTTAGGTCAATCATTTTGGACTAAAGGTTTGAGAGTTACGACTGTATCTACAGCTTCATTAGCCAGTTCTTTCACTCCCATTGCAGGTATATTGGCAGCTTATTTAATTCTCGGTGAAGCCCCTACATTAGCTCATTATGTTGGTGGTAGTTTAATATTATTTGGTATATTCCTCAGTCAAGTTGGTCTGCGTCGGCAAAATTCTGGGCGTGTGATGGTTGATAGACAAATTTCCCCGGCCACAGAACAAGAGCTAGAAAATCATGCCGGATTTAAGGGAGTCTGAGGTTAACTTTGTCAACACCTACATCTCTCCCGGTTTCTGGTTGACTTTTATGGGGAATCTCATATCCTATGAGAGCGGCTAAAAAAACCCCCTTTTGGGGGATAGAGTAATAGACGTTTATTCGTAGTACAATCTAGCTTGTATAGTTAATTCGTCTACGATCACGGTTATCACTGTGGTCGTTTTCTTTATTCTACGTTGAACAACTCAATACTGGGGTGAGGGGTCATAGCTCCCACCGCTAAATAGTAGGGGAGCAGGGGGAGCAGGGGGAGCAGGGGGAGCAGGGGGAGACAAAAAATTATTTTTTGGCTTTTGACTTCACGGCGGTACTAGCCAATACGCTGAACTACAGGCGGTGAGCTAGAACCATTACCCTGTTGAGCTTGTCTATTTTGGGGTGTATCATGAAGCTGCGCTTCTGGTTGTGGTGGCTGTGGTTCTGGCCCCAACGGTTGAGGATTAGCAACATACTCAAATTCGCCTTTACCATCCATTGAATGGCCTTTTGCCCAACGACCTTCAGAACTTTCATTACCTTGGGAATGATTCCAGAACTGATAGGCAAATTCGCGTTTTTCTAATTCCAAGGGGAAGGAACTGGGAACGGGAGTTGTTTCTAGTCCAGATTGTTCTAAATCCTCAATCGCAGCTAACCAGAGGTTTTGGTGCATAGTATCGCGAGCAATCATAAAACTCAGGGTATCTTTCACCCCTGGATCATTCGTCATTTCATACAAACGTACCGCTTGTAAGCGTCCCTGACTCTCCGCATGAAGATTAGAGCGAAAATCAGCTAAGAGATTACCACTAGCAACAATGAAGCGACCATTCCAAGGGTAGCCAACGCTGTCAGTTGGGGTTGCACCTAAACCAGAAACAATGGCGTGTTGGGGATTCATGGCTGCGTTCATGATGACTTCCCGTGGGTTAGTACCACCCATCACAGCACCCACTACCGCATCTTTTACTCCCTCTTCTTGCACTTTCAAGGGTGCTTTATCTAAAAGATGGGCGATGGTTGTAGCCAACATCTCAATGTGACCAATTTCTTCAGTACCAACATCTAGCAACATATCTCGATATTTAGCAGGGCCGCGACAGTTCCAGCCTTGAAATAGGTACTGCATCATGACGGTCATTTCCCCAAATGTCCCACCGATGAGTTCTTGAATTTTCATCGCATAGACGGGATCTGGCTTTTCTGGGGGCTTGAAATATTGCAGTTTTTTGGAGTGATAAAACATCTGGGTTTCTAAATAAGTGACAAAAACAAGCTCACAAATGTCTGATTTTTATGGCTTATTTCTTCTAGGAAACTAAGTATTTTTTTTATCTACATCAATCAATAGTTATATAAAAATTAGCAGATTTTTATATATATTTAATTCCCTAGATATACGTATTTATTTGGTTCACACAGAGGCGCAGAGAAGTGAGAAAATTCGGTGTTTGGAGTTTTTTAAATAAATAAACACAGATATTATATCTGTGTTTATTTATAGTTAATATCCTGATTAATTTTCATCACGTGCGTGAATTTGGGCAGGGGGACTAGTTGCTTCTACAGCCGTAAATGGCTCTAGAACTTTGTAGTGATGGGTTGCCCCTTTCGGTACTACCCAAGAACTTCCCGGTTCTAGTAATATCATTTGTCCTTCAATATGCAGTTCTGCACGACCATTAATTACATAACCAACCGTTTCATATTCACGACTTGTTGGGTGTTTATCTTCTTCTGGTTGTTCATTTTCCCAAAGACGCATAGAAACAGATTTACCGGATGCTAAATATTTCTGACCGAGTTTACCTTTGGGAGAATGGGTAGAGTCAATTTTTTTTACGCTGGTATCACTCATAATTTCATCACCTTAAGGTTTCAGTACAACTTTGATGCAGTTATCTTGTTTGTGTTTAAAAATTTCGTAGCCGTGGGGTGCTTGCTCTAGAGGTAGCGTGTGAGTAATCACAAATGAAGGATCAATTTCACCGTTTTGGATGCGTTCTAGTAAAGGGTTTAAATATTTATGAACGTGTGTTTGTCCCATTTTGAAGGTTAAACCTTTGTTCATAGCTGCACCCATTGGTACTTTGTCCAAGAAACCACCATAGACACCAGGAATTGATACGTGACCAGCTTTTCTACAAGATACAATTACCTGGCGTAAAGCCGTTGGACGGTCTGTTTCTAGGCGCACAGCTTGTTTAACTTGGTCGTAGAAAGCCATGATATCTGTACCGTGGGCTTCCATTCCTACTGCGTCAATGCAAGAATCAGGGCCGCGACCACCAGTCATTTCTTTGAGTGCTTCCCCAACATCGACTTCTTCGTAGTTGAGAACTTCGGCTTTACCTTGTTCTTTAGCCATTTGCAGACGTTCGGGAACGCGATCAAAGGCGATTACTCTTTCTGCACCCAACATATATGCACTTCTGATCGCAAATTGTCCGACTGGGCCGCAACCCCAAACGGCGACAGTATCACCGGGTTCGATATCGCAGTTCTCTGCTGCCATATAGCCCGTTGGGAAAATATCGGTCAAAAATAGCACTTGTTCATCTGTTAAATTTTCCGGTATTTTGAACAAGCCTACGTCAGCAAAAGGGACACGGACGTATTCTGCCTGACCCCCAGCATAACCACCAAATAAATGAGAGTAGCCAAATAGACCGGAGGGAGAATAACCCATTTGCAGTTCTACCATCCAGGCGTTAGGGTTAGAATTATCGCACAAAGACCATAATTGCCGTTGACAGAAGAAGCAAGAACCGCAAGAAATAGTGAAGGGAACTACGACGCGATCGCCTACGGTGGGGCGTAGCCCATCGCCTACTTGCACATTTTTGACTGCGCTTCCTAGTTCAACTACTTCTCCCATGAATTCATGACCGAGAATATCACCCTGTTGCATTGAGGGGATATAGCCGTTATATAAATGTAAATCTGAGCCACAAATGGCTGTAGAAGTAATTTTAATAATGGCATCACGGGGATTGATGATTTTAGGATCAGGAACTGTTTCTACTCTTACATCGTTTGTTCCATGCCAACAAACTGCTTTCATAGTTATTAGTCCTTAGTCAAGTCGCTGCGCTCCAATTCAAAATTCAAAATTCAAAATTAAAGACTTAGGAATTGGGGCTTGTACCGAGAATAAATTACTCAATAGATGTAGTAAGTCATCAAATTTGAATTGAGGGATAAACAAGTTTGTAGTAAGGACTTTAGTCCTTACTACGAACCGTCAAAACTAACTTGATAGACTAGTAGGGTGTGTGACGCTGCAAAAGTATTTGAACGTAGTAATGAGACTTATAGAGTCACGCACCAACCATCAATTGTGACACTTGCGTAAGTCCTGGTCATATTATCGTTGAGACTCCGGTCTTTGGTAATAACCACGTTCCTCACCAGTAATTGGCTCAACGGCTTCGCCTACTTTTCTTTTAACATTATCTTGAAACTCTTTTGTAGCTCTAGGAGTTTCTTCATCTAAATTGAGTTTTTCACGAACATTGTCAACAGTTCCTTTGAGTTTTTCTTGAGCATTTCTCACTTGAGTATCATTTCTAATCCCTTCATTATCGGGTGTACCTTTGTAATAAATACCCTCTGGAGTTTTAACATCTGCCTGGGCAATCATGGCATTAGTGTATATAAAAGACTGACCTATAAAAAAGGTAGCTCCTATCAAACAAATAACTAAAACTTGACGCAAAAGGAAATTTTGTACCCAAGAAATTACGCGATTCATAACATTCCTCACTTGTATTATGTGTATATTGGACAATTTCTCCTTCCCCTACTTCTTCCCAGAAGGTTGTCCTTCCGTGGTGGCAATTTCTCCAGTTTCCATTAGCATTTTGAAGCGGCGTAGTTCATCACCTATTTGCTGTTCTGGTTCTTCACCGAAGAGTTTGGCGAAAATCGCCGCTAGTGTGCCGCCTGGGGGATTGTACTCTAAAACTACTTTGACTTCTGTACCACGATTCGCTGGTGCTGGTTGAAAACGCACAAAACCAGAGTTTTCAATGTCTGCACCTTCCACGGAAGCCCAAGAAATTAACTCATTTTCTCGGTCTTCTAAGATATCTGCATCCCATTCGACGCTGTTACCGAGAGGTGCATTGGCTATCCAGTGCGATCGCCTAGCCCCTGGCTTTTCGTTGTAAACTTTGACAGATTTGAGATGCTTCATGAATCTGGGCAGATTCTCAAAGTTGTGCCAATAACGGTACAGTTCCTCTGCTGGCTGATTAATTGTCACCGTCTTTTCAACTTTAATAGGTTTATTCAACCCGATTGCTTCTTGGGCTTGCTGAATGGTACTTTGTTTACTTGCACCTTGATAAATCAAGCCACCACCAGCTAAAGCCGTCAATACCCCCCGCAAAGAGGCTTGTCTTAAACCCATCAGCACCAGCGCACCACCGCCGATGAGGGATGCCCAACGCTCCATATCGCTGGCTTCAGCTTGTCTTTCTCCTGATGTTGCAGTCACTCTTTTATCTCCAAATTCAAAAAGGTGAAAGGAGTGGGGAGCAGTTGATTTTGGGCGTTGCATAACTAAAGTATGAATTTGCAAAATTTGACATTTCAAACTCTTACTCTCTGCGTCTCTGCGTCTCTGCGTGAGTAAATTTATACCCAAAGTCAGCAACGCCCAATTTTGCTACCTATTCGCTCACGTCGACACTGCTGCCCCTGTCGTCGGCTTGGGAGGCTTAACTTCAGCAGCCATCCGTGTCCGATATAACTCTACTAATCGCTGTTCAGACTGCACTAAGTCTTGGTAAATGCCTTTAAAAATAGCCGTTGCTACTGGATCAGTGTACATTGCACACAAGTTACCAATATCACCGATACCTGTTTGCAAATCACCCAAGGCGCAGCGTATCTGGTAGATGTCATCGCTACCGGTAAAAGTTGCTTTCACCTTTGCATATTGATTGGCAATATTCGCGCCAAAAGAAGGTTTTTCACCGAGCTTATGCAGATATGCTTCTAGTCTTTCAATATGGCGTTGTTTATTGACAATCATTTCTTGAAACAACGCCTTAGCTTGTGTATCCGATTCTTTTTCTACGTAACTCTCCAGTGCTTCTAGTGAATAACGTTCTCCACCCAAAGCTGTATTCAAGCCGCGAACAATATCACCTTTAGTTGAACCACCCCAAGCATCAGCCAGTTTCCACCATTCTGCACTCGTGTCTTTCTCATCTGGTAATGCCGCCTCTTTACCGCCATAACCCAAACGGCTTAAAATCGCCGTCGTGAAAATTGGTAAATCTCCAGGTTCGCGGGATGTAATCAAGTTTCCATCAACTACCAATGGTTCATCTTGATAGTTTGCACCCGCATTAATCATATCTTTGCGGATAGCACTAAAACCAGTAACTCGCTTACCCTTGAGCAAATCACCCTCAATTAAAAGCTGTGGCCCATGACAAACCGCAGCAACCAATTTTCCTCGCTGCATCGCCTCTTGCACAAAGCGGACAGTGTTAGGGTTGCGGCGCATTTTATCAGGGGCCATCCCACCAGGAATGACTACAGCATCAAACTCAGATGCGATCGCCTCTGTAGTGGTAGCATCAGCTTGTATAGAAAGTTTGCCTCGTTTGCCCTTATATTTTTCATTCATCCGCGAACCAAGGACAACTACCTCAAACCCGGCTTGTTTTAGTCCATTGCAAGGAATAATAAATTCTACATCTTCTACAGCTTGTTCAATCAGAATAGCTACTTTTTTCTTCCCAGAGTGATTATTATGGTTGGTCATATTCTTTCCTGTCTAATAATTTTGAATTGTTTAAGCTGTTACTTCGCTAGTTGGCGGTGTAGCAAACATTTCTTCGTAATCGTGAGAAAAATGACGGTGTAGTTTAGCAAACTCTGCTGGTGTGACAGCATTTTGTAGTATGGCAAAAACAGCACGAACATGAATAGCTGTTGTTGTAGGTTCTAGATTTTCTTTCTGACTGGCACGCACAATAAAATCTTGTAAATTAAAGTTCTCATCTGGTTGTCCCTCTCTACCTTTCAAACAATCACCAAGTTCCTGTGGCAATTGAGTAGATAAATTTAGAGCTTCATCTCCAGAAATGCGTTCTTTAATAGTTTCTAGCGTGGCACGAGTAGCACGTTCTGCCTCTTCACGAGAGTTTGATTGAGCCAAGCTTTGTACATGGGTAATAAACTCGTTGTATTCCATTTTGCCCTCCCTTGAACACAATTCAGCTTTTTGTGATCTCAGATATTTTCCAGCAATAAATAAAAATAAAAATCTAATTTCAATGATTAATATTGATATTTAAAAATCCACAAAAAAAATAGTTATGAGTAAGAAGCTTTTCATCTAACTTCAACGTGGGTTGAGAACTCCTAGCTCATAACTACCAGATTCAACTACAAGTGGCTTGACCTTAGATTTCATACTTTTAAGATTAAGTTGTAATATCTAGATTTACTTCGTTCTTAGGAAATAGATTGCTTTATCTCTCAAGTTGTACTTCATAAGATGTACAACTAATCAACTAAAAATAGTTATCGTAAAGAGATAGAAAGGACTAGTTTTATGACAGAAAATAATCATCCAGAAAATAAATCAGAAGACTTACCACAGGAAATCACCGAATCCTATGGCACTGGTGTAAAAGACATACCAGGATACAATATTGGTGGGCGTACCCTCCAGGAAAGAAGGCATGAGTACACCCAAACCAGTCCCGAACTGACTGGTGGTGATGTTGATGCGTATTGGCAAAATGCAGACTCAGTAGGAGATGAAGCTGTTGGTGGTACTGCTCCCACTCCCGACCAAAATGTCACAGAAGAGATAGAAGCAGCCGTCGGCTTAGAAATGAATGACAACGAATTACTTCACACCCAAGACATATTAGAACACCGCGACGATGCACGTTGGGAATTAGATCCCACCTCTGCCGAAGATTACCAAGAACGGCAATAAAATCAATTCGTAATTCGTAATTCGTAATTCGTAATTCGTAATTCGTAATTCGTAACGATGCTCCGCCCCGCTACGCTCTAAGCGCAGCTATGCCGCAGGCTTTACGTAATTAAATTAAGCCACCCGTATTCGCGCAGCGTCCCGCAGGGAGGGGCGAGGTTTTTACCTTCTCCCCTTCTTAAGAATTTCTCCGCGCCCTAATGCGTTAAATTTGAACCCTCTAATTTTAGAAGTTCGCGCCTACTTCAAGGCAGAACCCGCAGAGTAGGCGCAAAAGCGCATATTAGACCACAAAAACCAAAATATCGACTTTCTAACCAATCCCAAACACCGACCCCACAGTAGACTTAATCGAATCCCGTGCATCTTTCAAAGTTTGAGTTATCGGGTGCTTAGTTTGCAAAAATACCCGCGCACAATTACGTCCAGGCATTCCCGAAATCGAACCACCTGGATGAGTCCCCGCACCAGTCAAAAATAGATTATCAATGGGAGTTTTATAATTAGCTAACTCAGGCAAAGGACGGAAAAACACCATTTGATCTAATGTCATATCAACATGGTAATAATTACCCTTGTACGCGCCTAATCTCTCACCTAATTCTGCCGGACTTTCGACACGACGGGCAATAGTTGCAGTTTTTACATTAGGTGCATAGGTTGCTAACTTATCAACCACCCTATCAGCAACCTTGTTTTTCAATTCATCCGTCCAACCAGTCCCCTTCAAACCTGTACCTTCCGCGCCAGCAATTTGATAGGGGGCGAAAAATTCAATCCATACTGTATGTTTACCTGGAGGTGCGAGGGTAGGGTCAAGGAAACTAGGCATGACTACATACATTGATGGGTCAGAATCAGGTATCTCTCCCAAAGTACATTTACTATGTGCTTGTTCTACATGAGCAACGGAGTCGGCAATTAAGATAGAACCAACGAGATATTCATCTTTGTGGGCATGGTAGGGAAAGCGCAGGGGTTCATCTAAAGCCAAGTCGATTTTCAGGATAGTTTCGTTGTTGTTGACAATGCGGCGTTCCAATCTTTCCCATAAATCGGGGTCGGCTGCATCAATATCGCTTTTATCGGTCATTTGTAAAAATAACCGCTTGGCATCAATATTAGAAATTACCCCGTATTTAGCACGATATTCAGTACCACCACCAACTCTGACACCAATGGCTTTACCGTTATCAATTAAAACTTTTTCTACCTGTTGGTCTGTGAGAATTTCACCACCTTTAGAGGTTACTAACTTGACCAAAGCTTGCACCAATGCACCAGTACCGCCGCGTGGTCTAGCCATACCGGGATTGTGACGCATAGCCATCATAATTGCCCCAATCGCGAGAGTTTTTTGGGATGGTGGCGCACCTAATTCTGATGCTAGTCTGGCGAGGGGTGCTTTGAGAAATTCTGAATCGAACCACTCATTGAGTAAATCTTCCGCGCTGGTCAACATATTACGAATAAAGTCCAGCGTTTTGTTTGGAGAACCAATGACAGAAAGTAAATCTTTTAACTTGGTGATGTCATAGTTACCGGCGATATCGATGATTGATTTTGGTGGTGCATTAAACATCGGTATCATTGCACCTATCGCCCGTTGCCAATAGTCGGTAAATTCTGCATATTTCTTGGCATCGCGTTCACTATAACGGGCAATTTCTGCACAGGTTTTTTCGAGAGATTTATGACCTAAAAAATATTTACCGTCAGGATGGGGACAAAAAACAACTGGATCACATTCTAGATATTCTAAGCCGTATTTTGTTAATTCTAATTCTTCAACAACTGGCCCTAAATGTATAAATTCATGATCAATAGCACACAGATTAAATTTAAATCCCGGTGCTTCTTTAGGTAAACATTCTTCAGTTGTGGCTGCACCACCTGGAACAGAACGTTTTTCTAGTAAGAGAACACTATAGCCAGCTTTGAGCAAATAAGCTGCACAAACTAGACCATTATGTCCTGCACCGATAATTACTACATCATACTCTTGCATATTGATAATTTGAAAATAGTGTGGATTAATAGTATTACAAAGCGTAGCAGAAATTACAATCTTGAGAGTTAATAAAAAAATCCGTAATGGTTACTAATAATGATACGATTAATCATTAGAATCCGTCATGCTATCTGGTATTTTATTGACATTAGCTGCTACTAAAAGAATTAATGTTTCTTTTTGCACCTGCATATTTTTGAGACTTAATTGCATATCTTCCCATTGCAAATAAGGTAAATTTGTCAGATATTGAAATTTTTGCATTAAAGACACAAGGAAATCGAGAGAAACACCCTCTCCTTCAGTACATTGAAAACTCTCTAACATAATGGGGTGGGAGTGAGTACGGGGACGAATCATGGCTGTGAATCCTAGCGAGCGACTATGATTATTTTCTTTTAATTGCACCTTTCCCCTCAATTCAATTTGCTCATTATCAGGTAAAAATATCTGCATTTGTTCTAGATCAAAATTGATAATTTTTCCCTTTACATCTAACTCAAAGTTCTGCACTAAATTGCGAGAAAAGTCAGAAGTTAGTGCATGGTTAATATCAGCTTCTTTGAGGGTAACGCGAGCCATTAAATTGACTGGTTTATTCAGTTGAACCTGCCCGATAATAGCCTTGAGAGGATTAATATCAATCCTATCTGTTTGCAATTTTATTTCTTGGACACGGATCTTTTCTTTTGTCACTAAGCCTTGCCCAGAAACTGTCACCCCATCCGCTTGTCCCTGAACTATTTTTAATAGATTGGTTTCTACATATATATCAATTTGTTCTAGTGCATCTAGCTGATCAGATACTCTTTGTTCAGCAGCTTGGGATATTAATTGCTGTTGCCATTTTTGGTTGTCTGTCATGAATTAGCATTTTCCTAGTGTGATATTACCTTGTTAATGTAGACTCTAAGTTACCAAAAGCGAATCTATAGTCAGGTATATACAGCTAGGAGTAGAATTTGGTTATGGATCATTAGTCATTGGTCATTGGTCATTAGTTGAGAAATTGGGGATAAACCGAAAATTGAATGATTTGGGTGAAGGGTGTAGACGTTCAAAATACTCTTAATGTTTACATCCTCACACCCAATATCAATTTAGACACTGCTAGTTTGTAGGGTGGGAGATTGTACTGAACGCTGACTTTTAACAACCATTTGGATGGGATGGTCTGGGCCTGTAACTAAACCACGACGTTGAGGTTTCACTTCTTGATGATTCACCAGTTCTAATTCTCGCATGGTTAAAAGTTTAGCGATCGCCAATTTCATTTCCCATTGAGCAAAGGCTAAACCAATACAGCGTCTCGCACCTCCGCCAAAGGGTAAGTATTCGTAGGGGGAAAACTGCCTTTCTAAAAAGCGTTCTGGCTTAAACTGTTTCGGTTCTGGGTATAAATCTTCTCGTTGGTGGGTTAAGTAAATTGAACCTACAACTGGTGTCCCTGGTGCAAGTTCATAACCACCCACAGTTATAGGTGTTTTCACTCTTCTGGGAAAAGTGAGTATTCCCACAGGGTAAATTCGCAAAGTTTCCGAGCAAACAGCGTTAAGATAAGGTAATTTAAACACAGTGTTGGGGTCTGGGTCATGACCTAAACTATCTAGTTCTTCTAAAAGTTTTTTCTTAACTTGTGGTAGTTTATGAATCCAGTACATTGCCCAGGCTATAGCTGTAGCTGTAGTTTCGTGACCCGCTACCAAAAGAGTCATCAGTTCATCCCGTAACTCTACATCGGTCATCGGTTGACCTTCTGCATCCCTAGCATCCATCAGTAAGTTGAGGATATCTGTCCGTGATGGGTCTGGATGTTCGCGGCGTTCTTGAATTTCTTCATAGATGAGTTGGTCGGTTTGTTGCTGGAGTTGCTCTTGTTTTCCCCAGATTTTAATCGGGCCGAAATCTCTTTGTAACACCGGGAAATAAAGCAAAGCGACAAGCCACACTGAACTACCATTTTCTAAAGTTTCCCCCAAAAGCTTTTGGAGTTTTTCCGCACGGACTCCTTCATCTAGTCCAAACACAGCCTGCATAATAACTCGCAGGGTAATAGCTTGGGTAACAGTGCGAATATTCAAAGATTCCCCAATTTGATACTCACTGATAACTTTGGCAGTAATATCGTTAATTATCTCACTGTAGCCCCGCATTCTTTCGCCGTGCAGAGGAGGCATAAGTAACTGCCGTTGGCGTTGGTGTTCTGCACCAGAGATAGTAATGACAGAACGCTTACCCAGCAAGCCTTCAAATAGATCATTTAAATCTCCTGGTGCTTCTAATTCTTTAGTATCGTGACTCAAAATCTGCTGTTGGTCTTGGGGATTGCTGACAAAGACCAAGGGAGGAAGGTCTTTTTGCAGTTTGAGGGCGAAAATGTCCCCGTAGCGTTTAGTACACTCCTCCATGTAGGGCATAGGCCGGAAGATCCAATTCAGCATTTGTATAACTGGTGGAGTTTTTGGGGTTTTTGGTAGCTGCATGAAAAAATAAAAATAGACGTGAGTAGATATCGTTATTTTTACGTAAATAGGTGGGAAGTGGTGAGTGCTTCCTTAGTAAAGTAGTCTTTCCTTCTGCCTTGTCTGCGACACACTACGCGAACTGTCTCCTGCCATTTAAACTACTTATCTTTAGCATTACAAAACACTGATAACTCGTAACAACCTTAAAGATGTAAAATTTTTGTTAAATTCAACGAGCATCTATATATAGTTTCCCGTAATTCTTACAAGGTATTCAGCATGACTGTAATCTCACCAAAAGCATCTTCAGCACTTCCCAATTTTTATGAAGGGATTCAATATTTTGGGGAAATGCTACCAGGTTTTGAAACTTATGGTGCGACACCTGCGATAGAATCGGGCAAAGTAGCGATCGCATCTCCTACAGATAAGGCTGCCGTATATCAAACCTTACTAGCTGCTGATGCCCTTCGCTATCTGACGCTACAAGTCACTGCAAGTAAGGCATCTGGGCATCCGGGTGGCTTTGCTAGCCAAGCAGAAGCCTATGCAGCCTTGGTCATGCTGGGGTATAAAAACATTATTACCGAAGTCGGACATCACGCACCCGGATTTTATAGTGCCATGTTCCTCGATCGCTCCTTAGAGGATATGGGCATATCTACAGTACAACAATTGCGCGATCGCTTCCGCGAAAAGCATGGACTCTTAGGACACCTTTCCGGTTACATCCCCGGTATTCTCGCCCCAGCCGGCCCCTTGGGACAAGGACAGCACTTTGCAATGGCGGCTGCACTCCTCCACCGTGACAAACTTTTCCCCTTCACCCTCGGCGACGGAGGACTAGGTGAACCCTACATCATGAGTTCAATGGCGCACTTTAACACCGCCTATCCCAGCGTCACCAACTTCTTACCCATGCTGGTGTGGAACGGTTACAGCCAAGAACATCACAGTATGGTTTCCCTGAAAACCAACGCACAGATGACAGCATTCTGGCAAGGTAACGGATTTGAGGAAGTCATCTTAGTTGATGCCAAAGAATTTGACGACCAAAACCAACCAGGGGATTATGTTGATAGTACCGCCTTTTCCTTTGAGCAACGCCTAGCCTTTACCAAAGCGATACTCGTAGCGATGGATAAAGCCGCCCGTTCTGCCCTGGGTGGGAAGTTAACAGTCTTTATTATCAAACAACTCAAAGGTGCAGGCGTTCACGCCAGAGGTGCAAAATCTCACAACCTCTACCCCAAAGACACCTTAGACGCACCCCACATTGTGAGTGCTTTAAAAACCCGTGCATTACCCCTAGAAGCTTGGCAAATCGTCAGAGCCAACGCCGAACGCGCAGGTGGAGGCCCCGCAGCTAAGACAGTGGTGACAGAATTTGAGTTACCATTGCCAGATTTAGGCGCGTTACCTTTAGAAGAATACGCAGTAGGCGGCGAACCCAAAGTTTCCACCACCGCAATGGGACGAATTGTGGGTGCAGTCGGACAAAAAGATCCGAAATTCCTAGTCACCAACGCCGACGGTAACGAAGCGTCAGGTATTGGTAACATCAACCAAGCCTTAAAGATTATCCACCCCACCACCGACGACTTATATAACCAAGCACCCAACGGACAAGTTTACGAACCCTTGAGTGAAGATGCTTGTGCAGGTTTAGCCGTTGGTTTATCCTTGATGGGTGCAAGAACCCTCTGGTGTTCTTACGAATCTTTCGCCATCAACGGCTTACCCATTTGGCAAACCGTCATCCAAGCAATGGCAGAATTACGCCGCCAAACACCCTCAACAATTACCTTATTCACCGCCGGCGCATTAGAACAAGGACGCAACGGCTGGACACACCAACGTCCTGAAATTGAAGCTTACTTTGCTTCCATGATGCGGAACGGCAATGTATTTCCTGTATTCCCCCCCGATGCTAACAGTACCCAAGTTTGTTATGACTGGGCGTTGACAACTAAAAACAAAGGAATTGTCATCACCGCCAGTAAATCACCCTTACCAATTCGCACCAGTTTTGCACAAACTCGCCAAGGTTTAGAAGAAGGTGCAGTAGTGTTACATGAAATTGCTGGTGGTAAGACAGTTGTGTTTGCTGTTATTGGCGATATGACATTAATTCCAGTATTTGAAGCCGCAGCATTTTTAGAAACTGAAGGTATTGGTGTGAAGATAGTTTCTGTGATTAATCCCCGCCGTTTGTATCGTCCTCATGATGTAGCTTGGGATACCTGTTCTGAAGCTGATAACGGTTTCATTGATGATGCTAAATTTGCCGAGTTATTTGCTGGTGATGCGTTAATTGGTGTGACTGGTGGCGCGGCGGCGATGTTAGAACCCATCATGTTGCGGAGTAACAGCAAGCGCGATACCTTCGCCTGGAAGCGTGGGGAAACTACAGCTAGTGCTGGTGAGTTGATGGCTTTTAATGGTTTGACTGCTGAGGCGTTGACTAAACGGGCTATTGAGTTAGTGCATTAATTTTCTATGTAATTGAGTTTTATATCCCTGCCTTATTTCAAATTGGTGGGGATTTTATACATTTTAAATACTGAAATTATCCTTCAATTTGACTGTAATAATTCTATGCTTTACTATTCCAATATCTAAGATGTTACATTATTTTAAATACTTGAGTTCACGTAATAACTCTTAGAGAATGATGCCTTCCAATTTTGAGTTAAGACTGCAACACTTAGAAGACAATATTAGAAAAGACCAAGATTTACTCAAAGCATATGAAGATGCTTTGCGTTATGAAGATGATCCGCGTCGGCAGGCTAAGTACAAAAGAGAAATTGATAATTTGCGTGAATCTGCTAATTCTTATCACAAGGAATACGACGAACTACGAGAGCAGATTACTGGTGAGCCAACTGTACAAATGCAAAATGTAGCTATCCAATTAGAACAGATAAATACCAGAATAGATAGATTGTCTGCTGGACAGAAGGCTATCTATGAAAACATTAATCAGCTACGTCAAGGACTGCTGGCTCGTTATGATGCTGGTGAACAAAACATAATTGCAGCAGTCACTGAACAGTTAGATCAATCTCAGATAGTTATGATTGCTACGGTTTTAGATGCAATAGAAACTAACCAAGTAACAGAGACAGAAATGCAGCCTATATTACAAGGCATACAGCAAAATATAACTAAATTACAACAAAATGGTACTTCTTTACCTCCTAGCCAATCAGTGTTAATAGAAGTTATAAATGCCCCTGAATTAGATTTCAAGCACAGATTGAAGGTTGCAATACCTCTTATTCCTTTTATTTTGGACTATGAAGGCGAATTAGAACTAGGAACAGGAATAAATTTAAAAGCTGCTTGGCAAGGGTTGATGATGCGATTGAAAGGAGAGTAAATTGTGGATTTACATCATCAACGAAAACAAGATTTAGAAGAACACATAAATGAAGATTATCTACTACTCAAGGCGTTAGAAGATGATTTACGTCTTACTCAAGAAGCACAACCAAAAACAAAATTAAAAAAGCAAATCAAGGAAGTAAAATGTAGAATTAATGAATATAAAAATGAGCTAGATTCTTTATCAAATTCTCAAAAAGAACAAGATTTACTTGTGAATGCAATGGCGAAGATCACATTCAGAGAGTTGGATATGGTTACGCATGGGATTCTTGGTATGCCTGTAGAATTTGATGAAAGCTATACTGTTATTCCAGTAATTACAAAAATGTCTAAAAATGAACTGACTGGATCTGCTCAGTCAAGACTAACGAGTGGTGTTATCCAAGCAAGGATGGTTGGTAAATTTGTTGAGAATATGGTGAATGTAATTCCTGATTTTCCAGAAAAACTAAAGGCAGGATTCACTATTGAGTACCAAAACCTTCGAGCGGCAGGATTAAAGGGAAATGCTTTATTGGATGCTTTGCATGAGTTTTCTTGCAATCATAGTCTAGATTATGACCTACGAGCAGCTGGTTTAGCTGTGCTTTACTATCTTTTTGAGAAGTGCGAGGTGTTTGAGCGATGATTCTTCCTACAAAGCATATCTCTACCAGTCACTCTCTATTGGGGGTAGGTGCTACAATACTAGAACACTTGTACCAGCCAAAGACAGTTTCATCCCTTTGGAGTGCTGTTGCCACCATCCCAGAAGTTGGTACATTTGAACGTTTTGTTTTAACTCTTGATCTTCTATACACTATAGGAGCAATTGAGATGGAGATGGGATTACTTCGGAGGTGTCATCAATGATTCATGCTGTTCGTTGTAATCAGCCATCATTTAAAACAGTTGAGTTCAGACCTGGTTTAAATATAGTTTTAGCAGATCGTACAGAAGATTCTGGACAAAGAGATTCCCGTAATGGATTGGGTAAATCGACTCTCATTGAAATTATTCACTTTTGTCTTGGAGGAACAATTCAGAAAGCTAAAGGACTTGGTTCTAGAAATCTTCGTGGTTGGGCTTTTAGTTTAGAGCTTACACTTGCAAATCAAATTATCACTGTCACAAGGAATACTGAAGATAAGACTCAGGTAGTAATAGATGGAAATACTACTAACTGGCCTATTCAACCCAAAGAACAAGAAGGTCAAAAGGTTTTAAGTTTGGATGACTGGAAGGCTGTTTTAGGAGATTTAACATTTGGATTAAGTATTGATCATGATAAGAAATACAAGCCTACTTTTAGAGGACTTATTTCTTACTTTATCCGTCGGGGAAGAGACGCATTTTCTACACCATTTGAGCATCACAAAAATCAACTGAGTTGGGAAAAACAAATTAATAATGCTTTTCTCCTTGGTCTGGCGTGGGAAGACGCAAGAGAATTGCAACTTTTAAATGATAAACAAAAACTGATAACAGATATTAAAAAACTTAAAAAAGATACAGAATCTGGCGTTGCGATTGGAATTTTAGGTTCGTTAGGTGAGCTTGAAGCGTTAAAAGTTCAGGTCGAAGCTCAACTACGTGAAAGAAAAGAAACATTGAACAATTTTCGTGTAGCAGAGCAATATCATGAATTAGAAGAAAGAGTTAATTTTTTAACATCGCAAATTCATGAGGCAACAAATAAAAATATTACTGACCAGAAATTACTAGAGTTTTATCAATCTAGTCTTAAATCAGAAGATGAACCAAGACCAGATTATATCGTTAGTATATATGAGAATGCTGGCATTGAATTACCAGGATTAGTAGTTAGAAGGCTAGAAGAAGTAGAAATATTTCATCGCCGATTAATAGAAAATCGTAGAGAGTTTTTAGGAAGTGAAATCAAACGTCTTAGGCGGGATCTAGTTTCTAGAGAAAATTTTATTCGAGAAAAAAGCAATGAGCGTGCGGAATTATTAGAAGTTTTAAAGACGCACGGTGCTTTAGAAGAGTATACAATGCTACAAGAAATTTATCTTGATAATGTAGCTAACCTAAACGAAATTAATAAACGTATCGAAGAATTAAAACAATTTGAAGAAGAAAAAAGTAGCCTAAAAATTGAAAAAGAACTCTTGCTTCAACGTGCTAGACGCGACTATGGAGAACGAAATGAGCAAGCTGAACGTGCTATTGATTTATTCAGAATAAACTCTCGATTTCTCTATGATACTCCTGGAAGACTTATTATTGATGTAGGTAAAAATGGTTTTACTTTTGGAGTAGAAATTGGGCGAGATGGTAGTGAAGGTATCGATAAAATGAAGATATTTTGCTATGATTTAATGCTGGCACAGCTTTGGTCAGAACGAGATCCTTCACCCCGAATACTAATTCATGATAGTACAATTTTTGATGGTGTAGATGAAAGACAAATATCTCTTGCTTTACAGTTAGTAGATAGAGAGGCTAGAAGCCGTGGCTTTCAATATATCTGCACATTAAATTCAGACATGATTCCACAGTCAGAGTTTTCCGCACTTGACTTTAATTTTCATTCCTTTGTTAGACTTAGACTGACAGATGAGAATGAAGAAGGAAGATTATTAGGTATTAGCTTTTAGTTAAACGTTGGTTAGGTTAAGGCGCAAGCTTGCATATTTGCAGCACAATGAATTAATACTTACGCCGTAACCCAACACCAAGCCCTGATAAATAGTAATGAAGGTAAAAATATTAAAATTTAGCAACAAGGGCGATTTTGAATAAAGAGGATATAATTTATCAACAAGTTATGGCAATTGCTAGTAGTTACGGAATTTTTGATTGCATTCCCTGTGCTAGAGCAATCAAAGAATTTTTGATCAGACAAAGTATTCATGGCAAGCATATTAAAATAGCTACAAATTCTCAAGATCCAATTTATGGCAGGATTTATGATGATAGTATTGGAGAATTGATTGCTACTACAGGTCATCATGAAGGTGTTATAATTGAGGTGAATGGCTTAGAAATTCTTTTTGATAACATCCACCATCAAGGAATCACGCGATTAGACTGGATACAGAATCTCTATTCACCTATTCTAGATGCAGGATTAGAGTTTCAAATCACAGAAAGTTACTTTTAACCTAGAGAATTAGTGAGTCAAGTATGAATAATTTATACAACTTACTGCAAAAAATCAAAAAAAGACCTGCGATGTATTTAGGTAAGAATTCTATTTTTAGCCTGCAAGCATTTTTAGATGGCTACTATTTTGCACGGCGAGAAATTGGTATTAACTTAACAGAAGAAGAAATAGAATTTCAAAACTTTTTACAATGGATAAGACACAGATTTAATGTAGAAACAGGTCAGTTATGGTCAAGTATTATTCTTTTCCATTCAGCAGATGAAAAAAGTGCAGTGGATAGATTTTTTACTTTGTTTGAAGAATTTAATCAACAGCAGAAAAATCAGGAAATAGAAAAAATTGATCAGGTGGTTAAGTAACAATTCAGATACCCGAATTCTAAGATTGATGATTTTGATGATCGAAAAATCTTAAAAAGAAGTCCGAATTAATGTTTGCATTGTAACCCAACACCAAACCCCCTGAATTTCCCCCAGATAATGTAATCAAAAAATTTATTTGTTAGGATTTAAAGTTATTCATAATGCTGCAAATCATCAAAGCAACCTGCACCAACGGCGAACTTATTTTAAGTGAAAAACTCAGTTCCGAATTAGAAGGTAAAACCCTGCAAATTATGATTATTGAACCCAGCGAACCTCATCAAAATCATCAAGCCTCAAAAATACAGCAATTTTTAGCGCAAGTTAATAACTACTCTTTCCAACTACCCGCAGATTACAAATTTAATTGAGTTTAATTTTATATCCCATCATCTTAACCAAGCATTACCAGCATAAATAGTTTCTCGTCTTGCAATGGCATAAAATGGCAAAAACTGCCATAATGTAGAAAAACAGATTCAGGAAATAACCCTTGTGACAAGTATCAATATTTCCTTACCTGACACCATGCGAGCTTATATAGAAGAACAGGTAGCGCAAGGCGGTTACAGCAGCGTCAGCGAATATTTTCGTGAATTAGTGCGACAAGACCAAAAACAGAGAGCTAAACAACGTCTAGAAACAATGCTTCTAGAAGGATTAAACTCTGGAAATGCAACAGAAATGACTGCTCAAGATTGGGAAGATATACACCAAGCAGTACATGAAAGAATTAGTAAACGTCAAGGTAACAATCAGCCGTGATGTTTACAATTAAAAAAAGACCTTAAGTTATCAGGGATTTAATAGACTTAGCAAGCTACATAGCACAAGATAACTTAGATATTTCAGACCGCTTTTTAATAGCAGCCGAAGCAACTTTTAAACAATTAGCAATAACGCCAGTCATTGGCAAAAAATGTCAGTTTACCCATCCCGGCCTAGCAGACATTCGACAGATATCTATTAAGGCATTTACCAAATATCTGATTTTTTATCGTATCACGGAATCAGAAGTTGATATTCTCCGAGTCATTCATGGTGCAAGAGATATTGATTCAATCTTTGATGAAGACTTATAACTATAATTGCCACTATTCTATACATCAAATACAAGCATGACCACAGATGCAGAATATCAAGCAAGAATTATCACCTATAACTGGGATGATTTAAAGCTATTATGGTCAGAAACTAAAATAAAAAGTACATATTTTAT